>DATGTS010000140.1:0-12599 GCA_035301745.1 Candidatus Avamphibacillus sp. | reverse complement strand
ATGCCGGATTCACAGCGCTTTACTTATCTGGTGGCGCTTATACCGCAAGCAAAGGTTTGCCAGATCTTGGGATTGTGACCTCGACGGAAGTAGCTGAAAGAGCACGAGATCTCGTACGTGCTACCAATTTACCAGTCCTTGTGGATATTGATACAGGATTTGGTGGTGTACTTAATGTGGCACGTACAGCGCGGGAAATGGTGGAAGCAAATGTTGCTGCTGTACAAATTGAAGACCAAAGATTGCCTAAAAAATGTGGTCATCTTAACGGAAAACAACTCGTACCCAAAGAAGAAATGGCCCAAAAAATTAAAGCGATCAAGGAGGTAGCGCCGTCACTTGTTGTCATTGCACGTACTGATGCGCGGGCAGTTGAAGGGTTGGATGCTTCTATTAAAAGATCTGAAGCTTATATTGAAGCGGGTGCAGATGGCATTTTCCCGGAAGCTTTACAAACAGATGAAGAATTTAGCTTATTTGCGGAAAAAATAAATGTGCCACTACTTGCTAATATGACAGAGTTTGGTAAAACACCATATATTAAAGCGGAAACATTTAAGGAAATGGGCTTTGCGATGGTTATTTATCCAGTAACCTCCTTACGTGTAGCTGCAAAAGCATATGAACGTGTTTTTGATCTTATTAAGCAGGAGGGAACACAAAAAGAAGGCGTTTCCGATATGCAAACAAGAAAAGAATTATATGAAACTATCTCTTATGATGACTTTGAGGAACTCGATCAAGATATCGCCAAAACTGTTTTATCGAAGGATCAATAGGATTACACGATGATGAGCAATTTATCATCGTCTTCGCTAGTAGTGAAGGAATTCTGCCCGATTTATTTACCGCCGGTTAACTGGCAGTAAGCCCCCCACTTCAAAATATCGGGGTAACGAAGAAAGATAAGTGGGGGTTCAAGTTTGAAAGAAATTTAGGCAAATCGGAAAGTGTATAAAAATGACGTGCTATACAATCACTGCAAATGATATGACCTTTCGAGCTTAGCGGGTGGTACAATTAGACCGGCACCTTTTTGTCATACTTGTCGAAGCATGATCAATTTTTTGCGCTACTTCTGAATATATGAATAATTGTAATTTTGGAAGACGGGTGCTATACTTAAATTAATTGAATAGGTAAAAGATGAGGTGCAATAAAATAATCTATTATGTTTATTGCTTAAAAGGGAAGTCGGTGAAAAACCGACGCTGTCCCGCAACTGTAAATGGGAACGATTCGAAAAATCCACTGTTTTCATATGAAAATGGGAAGGTTCGGAAAGTAATGACCATGAGCCAGGAGACCTGCCTATGTCTTGCAACATCCATACCTACGAGGATAGGAGGTGTTACATGCAAATCTACAGATGAACGGAATAAGTTAATTTACTATGCTTATTTTTATCTTTACATATGCATGATAACAACTTTCTAAGGAGAGTTGTTTTTTTATTGCATCATAAAAAAACAGACATCTGGAGGAAAACAATTTGTATGGGACGATTACTTATTTCACTGAATATTTAAAGGAGACGGTTATGAATAACTTTGTAGTTAATCAAGCTTCTCCAATGCAAGCATGTTATACGAAAATAAGAAACGAAATTGATGATTATGCAGAAAATGAAGAGGAAAGAGAGATGTATTTAGCAAACTTCGAAAAGGCTTTCAATGATGTCTATCATGAATTGTTTGGGGTAGGGGGAGTGGAATGAAAAGAAGGGTTAAGCTTGTATGGGAAATATCACCATCTGTTTCGACTGCGCGTCAATTATGTTGGTGAGCAGTACGCCTAAAACAACTGGGGAGTTGTGAACTGCTCACCGCAAAATGAATATTCATTTATGCTTATCATATAATATATCTATTAGGAAAGAAAGAGATTCATATTAAAGTACCCGTTGCATGCGATTATTGCTTGCAATGGGGACATTCGGCCTACTGAATAATGATACTCTATCATTGATATTTTACAAGATAAGGTTGTAGTACTAAAAAATGAACGGTATAAAGTATCCTGATCCGAGCAAGCGCTCAGTCGTCAACACTGCTAAAAAAATCAATAGAAATATACCTTGATACATTTATGAAGGTTGAAGGCGATGTGCTTACGGTATTGAAAAATGCTAAAGATCATCGTCTTTTTCTATCGTTAGAGGAGGACAGGACTCATATGTTTACTAGTCAGTACGCGGTTGGAGATTGGATGAATAAGAAACCTAGAACAATCAATTCAAGAACGACTATTCATGAAGCTTTACAATTACTTGGGGAGGCTAATAAAACGGCACTTCCTGTAGTTGAAGAAGGTCGTCTGATTGGTGTGCTAAGATTAAAAGAATGTATGGAGCAACTATCGGCTTGTTTGCCATGGCTTGGAAAACCAATTAAAAAGATTGTACAATCTGTCTTTACGGTGAACAAAGATTTTTCAATGACAGCATTGATTGATACACCTGTTTACGTTGTAGAAGATGGACAGTTTTTAGGAGAAATAAGTAACGTGGAACTGCATGATTTTCAAAAAGCGATGTTAGAAAAAAAGGCAAACCAAAAAGAACTGATGAAGTGGTATGAACTTTGTTTTGACACCGCTTACGAAGGATTGACAGTTGTTGATGAGCATGGTGTTATTCAAATATTTAATGAAACATATAGCCGTTTTGTCGGCGTGCCAAAAGAAGAAGCAATCGGAAAAAAGGCAGATAAAGTTATCGATAGCACACGGCTTCCAATGGTTTTAAAAACAGGTGTACCTGAGCGAAGTCAAGCCCATCAATTACAGGGACAAAACTTAGTTGTCCACCGTTTGCCTATATGGAGTAATAACGAAGTGATCGGTGCAGTAGGTATGCTTGTTTATGAAGGAGTTTCTGAAATTTACCAAGTAATTGAAAGGATGGAAAGACTAGAAAGTCTCGAAGCAGAAAGATCCCTGGTGAACAATAACAGGAAAACACCATACAACATGGATGAAAAACAAATGCGCTTTGAAGATATACTCGGAGAAAGTCTCATCATTTCTGAAACAAAGCATATTGCAAGAAAGGCAGCTCGGACAAAAGCGACGGTCCTTATAAGTGGTGACAGCGGGGTCGGAAAAGAACAATTTGCACGTGCTATTCATGATACAGGTATTACCAGTCAAGGAAACTTCGTTAGTGTGAATTGTGCGGCAATCCCTGATAACTTATTGGAGTCCGAACTTTTTGGTTATGCAAAAGGTGCTTTCACAGGGGCAAACACGGAAGGTAAAATCGGAAAATTCGAACTCGCTCATAATGGCACGTTATTTTTAGACGAGATCGGGGATATGCCTATGGCGATGCAAGTAAAGATATTACGTGTGCTTCAAGAAAGAACAGTCGAAAGGGTAGGTGGGACTACTTCTGTACCAGTGAATTTCCGATTAATTGCTGCGACAAACAAGGACCTTAAATCCATGGTTGTGAAAGACGATTTTCGTGAAGATTTATACTATCGCCTTTTTGTAATCCCCATTCATATCCCATCTTTAAAGGATAGAAAACAAGATATACCAATTATAATTGCACATAAAATGCAGCAATTAGCTGATACATATGGCGTCCCGGAAAAGACGATTGACCAGCAAATTTTACGTTTAATGAGCGAGTATGATTGGCCTGGTAATGTCCGTGAGCTAATGAATATACTCGAAAGGTTATTTGTATTAACGGACGGAGACCACATTACAATGGAAGATTTGCCGAAGTCCCTATTTGCTGAACAAAGATGTCAACAACTAACTTTACCCGGAAATCGGAATAAGTCTAGCGATGTTTTAAACGTTTCCAGGGAAGAGGAAAGAGATAAAATTGAAATTGCATTAAAAAAAGCAAACGGAAATAAAACGCAAGCAGCCAAATTGCTCGGTATTTCCCGGGCGACACTTTATAATAAGCTATCTCGCTTTTCTAATGAAAGACATGTGTAGTTATCTGTGTAATGTATAAGTATGTCTAGAATATGTCTAGACAATTGGGCGGTTTTCTTCATCTCCTGCCTTTAGATCACCACTTCATAAAATGGCATAAAAATTGCAAATACTATATTGCAGCATCAAATGATGGAAAGGAGGAAAACGAATGGAAAAGATAAAATCACTTTCTGATAATCGTTCTATTTTTCCTAACGAGAGATCATTAAGGGACACAACAAATCCTGCCGAATTAAATGAAGAAGAATCTCTCATCGCAAAGACGATTGAAAAATTTGTTTTAAAACAGGTGATACCGAATCAAGACACACTAGAGACACACGATTACAGATCAACCCGACAGCTATTTAATGATGCAGGTGAACTTGGACTTCTAGGCGCGGATGTACCGGAAGCTTATGGAGGTTTGGCCATGGGAAAAAAAACGGGCGGTGTTATAGCCGAAAAAATGGGTTTCAGTGGATCCTTTAGTGTGGCCTTTAATATTCACACCGGTGTAGGTGTTTTACCATATGTTTATTTTGGTACAGAACAACAAAAACAGACGTACCTACCTAAACTTGCTACAGGTGAATGGATTGGGGCATACGCTTTAACGGAGCCGAATGCCGGTTCAGATGCATTAGCTCCGAATACGACAGCTGTATGGGATTCAGACAGTAAAGAATGGGTTTTAAACGGCGAAAAACAATGGATTACAAATGCACATATCGCTAATGTGTATGTCGTATTTGCAAAAACTACAAAAGGCATGACAGCATTTATTGTTGAAAGAACGATGACAGGTGTTTCAGTTGGCCCAGAAGAGAAAAAGTTAGGGATTAATGGTTCCTCTACAGCGACCCTTATATTACAGGATGTGCGAATTTCAGAGGAAAATAGATTAGGTAATATTGGAAAAGGACATCATATTGCACTTAACATCCTAAATCTGGCCAGATTGAAGCTAGCGTTTGCAAATATTGGAACGTCTAAGCAAGCCTTATCTATTGCAGTAAATTATGGAAAAGAACGTAAACAATTCCAACAAGCGATTGTTGACTTTACGATGACTCAAGAGAAACTGGCGAACATGGCAATAGCAATTTATGGTGCAGAAAGCACAGCTTATTATACCGCCGGTTTACTAGATCAGATGGATGCACTTTTAGAAAATGAAGGAGACGTAGTTAAACATCTAACTAACTACGCAATAGATTGTGCGGTTAATAAAGTGAATGCTTCAGAAGCACTGGATGCCATTGTAGATGAGGCGTTACAAATCCATGGCGGCTATGGCTATATGCAAGAGTACGAGATTGAACGCTTATATCGTGACGCTAGAATTAATCGTATTTTTGAAGGGACAAACGAAATCAATCGCATAACGATTGCTAAAACTTTTCTGAAACAATATGAACAAGACAATGCCATCATTGAGGAAGAGACAAAGCAAATACAACTTGAGAGCAGTTCCTCATTTATACGGTTTTCTATGCGATTATTACAAATTATATCGAAAGCGCTTCCTCACACAAAGAAGCAAATGGTAGTGAAAGATCAGGAGTGTTTACGATTATTAGCGGATGTTATTAAAGAGTTATATGTGATAAAAGCAGCGTTATTGCGTCAGCGAAGGGCTACCGATAATCAACGAATCGAGCAACTTATCACAGAAGTTTTATGTGAAGAGGGTTATCGGAAAATTGAAGCCGCCACAATATCAATTATTTCATCCACCATAACAGACAACGTAGAAAAACAAGCATTACTGGATGAAATAAAAAATTTACCTATACCACTTTATACGAATCTGTTTTCAAAGAAACGGGAAATTGCGATCCGAGTAATAGAAAGCGATGGCTATTGTATATAGGAAAAGGGGGATATGATGGAAAACATTGGATTTATTGGATTGGGAAACATGGGTTTACCAATGTCAAAAGGTTTGCTTCAAGAAGGAAAATACCGCGTTGCGGGTTATGACTTAAACGAAAAAGCAGTAGCCTTATTTCTCAAGGCTGGGGGAGAGATAAGCCAATCTATTCAAGAACTTGTAAATAAAAGTGAACTGATATTTACAAGTCTCCCATCATCAAGAGCTGTGGAAGAGGTGTACTTAGGAGAAGGGGGATTAATTGAAAGCAGTCATTCCCAAATGACATTGGTAGATACAAGTACAGTAGCTCCGGAACTGAATAATAAAATTGCAGTAGCCGCAAAGGAAAAGGGCATAGATTTTTTAGCAGCACCAGTCAGTGGTGGAGTGATTGGGGCAGAAAATCAGACACTTACTGTCATGGTTGGTGGTCCGAAGCAAGTCTATGAACGCGTTCTTCCGTTATTAAACGTACTAGGTGAAAATATATTTCACGTCGAGGAACAGATTGATAGTGGTACGACGGTTAAATTAATTAACAACTTGCTCATTGGCTTTTATACCGCAGGCGTCAGTGAGGCGCTTCAACTTGCGAATAAGAAAAACATTGATTTGGATGATTTATTTGCGATGTTGAATGTAAGCTATGGGCAAAGCCGTATTTATGAAAGAAATTATAAAACCTTTATTGCAAATGAAAATTATAACCCCGGATTTTCTTTGAGGTTATTGCGTAAGGATTTGGGATTTGCAGTAGAGCTAGCTGAACAACAAGGTCTTGATTTGCCAATTAGTAACGAATTATTAGCAATGTATAAGCAAGTTGAAAAAGAAGGATTTGGAGATAAAGACATGGCTGTTCTATATGAAAAGGTAAAAGAACAATCTGATACGAAAAAGGAGACTTCAGAATGATTACATCAAAGTTAAAAGTAATGAAAAATTATATAGGTGATAAATGGGTCGATGCGACAAGCGGGGAAATGGATACGGTACCAAATCCGGCTAATGGAGAACCAATTGCTCGTGTTCCGTTGTCAAGTAAGGAAGATGTTAATCAAGCGGTAAAAGCTGCTAAGGAAGCATACCCATCATGGGCGGCAACTCCAGTCCCTAACCGTACCCGTTATCTCTTTGAATATCTTCAGCTATTAAAAGATAACAAAGCAGAATTAGCAGAAATTATCACCATGGAAAATGGGAAGTCTTTAAAAGATGCCCAAGGTGAGGTGCAGCGTGGGATTGAAGTAGTGGAGCTAGCAACATCAGCACCCAATTTAATGATGGGAGACGCGCTTCCAAGTATTGCATCTGGTATTGATGGGTCTATTTGGCGTTATCCGATCGGAGTTGTAGCCGGAATTACACCATTTAATTTTCCAATGATGGTGCCATTATGGATGTATCCATTAGCAATTGCTTGCGGAAATACATTTGTATTAAAAACATCAGAACGTACACCAGTTTTAGCGGAAAGACTTGTCGATTTGTTTTATAAAGCAGGTTTTCCAAAAGGAGTCCTCAATTTGGTCCATGGTGGAAAAGAGGTAGTAAATAGGACGCTTGACCATCCTGATATCGAAGCAATATCTTTCGTTGGCTCGGAACCTGTTGCTAAACATGTATATCAAACAGGTACAGCCAATGGAAAAAGAGTGCAGGCGCTGGCCGGAGCTAAAAACCATGCCATTGTTATGCCGGATTGTGAACTGGGCCAAACAGTTCAAGGCGTGATTGGGGCTGCGTTTGGGAGTAGTGGAGAACGCTGTATGGCCTGCTCAGTTGTAGCAGTAGTAGATGATGTCGCAGATGAGTTTCTTGAACAGCTTGTAGCAGAAACAAAGAAATTAAAAGTCGGTGATGGCATGGATGAGCAAAATTTTGTTGGTCCGCTCATCCGTGAATCTAATAAAGAGCGTGTACTTGGGTATATTGATGTTGGTGTAGAAGAAGGGGCAGATCTGCTTGTTGACGGTCGAAACATCAAAGAACAGACAGCTGACGGTTATTACGTAGGTGCGACCATTTTTGATCATGTGACACCGGATATGAAGATTTGGCAAGATGAGATCTTTGCTCCCGTATTAAGCATTGTCAGAGTAAAAGATTTACAGGAAGGTATTGATCTTACCAACCAGTCAAAATTTGCAAACGGTGCTGTTATCTATACTTCAAGCGGAAAAAGTGCACAGCAATTTCGTGAAAAAATAGATGTTGGCATGGTTGGCATTAACGTGAATGTCCCTGCACCAATGGCGTTCTTTGCGTTTGCGGGAAATAAGGCATCATTCTACGGAGATTTAGGGACGAATGGGAAAGATGGCGTACAATTCTACACGCGCAAAAAAGTAGTGACAGAACGCTGGTTTTAGGAGGAATTATGCGAAAATGGAAAAATCCGGTTCCTTTAAGGACCGGATTTTCTTCTGTAAACAACTATGATTCTTTGAAAAACGATGCTACCAACGCTGTTGAAACGTCAGATAATTGTTTGTATCTATACTGTGGTTTTTGATCTTTGTCAATGAGTACAGAACGGACACCTTCAAAAAAATCCTCGTGTTTCATAAAGTTTTTGGCTAAGATAAGGTCAGTTTCCAAACATGCCGCTAACGATTTTCCTTTACCTTCAATTAATTGTTTTAAAGTAACTTTTAAGGAAACAGGTGATTTGGATAAAAGTATTTCTTTCGTCTTTATTGCAAACTCACTTGTATCCGATGCTAATGATTCAATAATTTTCTCTACAGTATCATAGGAAAAATGTCGATCGATTTTCGCTTGTAATGGAGCAATTTGTCCATCATGCGCTGGATGATCTGTATAGGTATCTATGATTTGTTGCAGTTTTTTTCCCGCATTTACTGCATGCCAGTTCGTATCTTCTACTTGGTTGAGCAAGTCCGTTAAATTTTCATTTGGTATAAAAGCGTCAGCGCCATTTATATAAAGAACGTCATCTGCATGCAGTATCGTTGATGTCAATGCGAGGTAACGCCCGACATATCCTGGTGCATTGTTTAAAAAATATGCTGCTCCAACATCTGGGAAAAAGCCAATATTCATTTCCGGCATTGCCCATTTCGTTTTCTCTGTTACTATTCGATGGCTTGCCCCGTAAGAAAGCCCTACACCACCACCCATAATGACCCCGTCTAAACAGGCGATAATCGGCTTGGAAAATTGAGAGACAAGCTGATCTGTTTTATACTCTTCCTCAAAGAACTGTTCTGCCGCTTGCATTGCTGCTTGACCCTGATTCGCTTGATATAATGTTTTGATATCGCCGCCGGCGCAAAACCCTTTCGAACCTGCAGCTTTGAGGATTACGATGCTTACCTTTTTATCTTTCTCCCAATCTATAAGCTTTTGCTTTATAGGGATAAGCATATTATAGCTTAAAGCGTTGATAGATTTTGGTTGATTCAATGTAATCGTTGCAACTCCATTTTCCGTTGTGGAGAATAAGACTTCATCCATGTGTTAGACACTCCTTTTATGATTGGTTGAACTGGGGATCTCTCTTTTCAATGAAAGCTTCAATCCCTTCCTTAGCATCATCTGTTAAAAATAATTCAGCAAACTGTTTTCTCTCCCTAGATAAACCGCTTTCAAATGTTTCGTTATATCCCTTTATAACACATTCGACCGCTCGTTTCACGCTTGTCATACTTTTTCCATCTACAAGAGACTTGGCAATAGATAATGCTGTAGGGAACAGTTCTTCAGAAGAAACAGTTGTCTGTACAATCCCAAGTGTTTGTGCTTCTTTACTGCTTATATGTCTACCCGTTAAAATTAGATCTAATGCTGTCGTTTTATTGGTGATGCGGCTAAGCCTTTGTGTCCCACCAAAAGATGGTATTAATCCAAGCTTTAATTCTGGGAGTCCTAGAATGGCCTGCTCAGAAGCAATACGAAAATGACATGCCAATGCTAATTCCATACCACCACCTAATGCCGGCCCATTAATAGCTGCAATAACGGGTTTTCTCAGGTGTTCCACTTCATTACAAAGTAACTGACCCGCTTCTGACACGGCTACTCCTTTATCAAAGTCTCCAAGTGCTGGCACGAATTCCTTAATATCTGCTCCAGCAACAAAGAAGCGGCCAGATCCCGTGATGATCACTGCATGAATATGTTCCTCTTTATCTAAATTATTTATGACCTTGCGTAATTCTGTAATACACGCCGTTGATAATGTATTTGCGGGTGGGAAATTGATTTCTACGATCGCAATATTATTTTCGTACGTTACATTTAAAAATTGATAATTCATATGAGCATCCTCCTTAGAAAACTTATAAATGTTAATGCAAGAATTGAGCCAAGTGTTAATGTGAGGCATGATAAGGGGGTAAAGATAAAAAGTTGTCAATGTGTCTATACAGGTAGACATATTACCTGTATAGAATATAAACGAGTAAATGGAGAAAGTTACCAAAAGCAGATTGAATGGAAAATTCCCGCATAAAGGTCAAATAGGATTTGTAGACCGGGGGAGGTGAAGTACCTAAAATATATGGCACTTCACCTATTTGTATAAACTTAGCAGTTATTTTTCGCTTGCATCATATTCATCATAAACCATCCTCGTAACTGTTGTGGATTCGCCATTTTTAATTTCGGACTTGGTTGCCATTTCACCGTATGCATCTTCTTCGTCAATACCGGGGGCGACAACACTGTCAGGTATTTGTGACTTTTTCTTTTTATCCAAGCACTTTTCCCTCCAATCCTTTCTATTTTGCGCTTAGACTGGAATAATAAAGAGAACATATTTTTCCAGTCCCCATAATATACTGTAACTATTTTTTATTAAAGGAGCTGTACGACAAATGGTAATCAGAAAGGCTTCGTATGGGGAAACGCAGAAAATTTTAAATCATGCTATAGAAATAATGAAAGAAGCAACGATGGGACAAGTTGAGCCCACGGAAGAAAAGGCACATCAGATGATATCCTCATTTCTGTCAGGTGAAGGACATTATCTTGTTCATGCAGATAAGGATAATATTCTCCAAGGATGGATTGGTATAGGAAAAACACTTGACTTTTATACGGGTGAAATGGTCGGAATTATCCCGGAAATTTTTGTCCTGCCGACATATCGTAAACAGGGAATAGCGGAAAAGTTATGTAAGCAGGCATTAAGTCATTTGAAAGCAGAGGGATATCAAAAAGTTCAATTACATGTATTCTCGGGTAACCATGCAAAACATCTTTATCAAAAACTCGGCTTTCGGGAAGTGTCTACCCTAATGGCAATGGATTTAAATAACAGTGTGTAGTAATGCACGATGTATACAATTTCGCTAGTAGTACAAAATGAGTGTGATAGTAATGAGCAAACTTACTAATGGGAGGAAATTGTATGGGTAAAGATTTTAAAGGAAAAAAGTCTGTTGATTCATCTAACGAGCAATCTGAAAAAGTAACATCATTTCAGGAATTAACAGAGGACATTGTAACAGATCCAAATTTAAAACAACGCCAACCCACTCCACAACCTAAAGAAATGGATGAAATAGAATATTGAAACCAACAAACCGTTAGACTGCCATAGGCGCTAGCGGTTTTTAAATACACTGACTTCATTCACCTTGCAATTTATCTCCGCGATGCTACATACCCCGCCACTATGGCGGGGGGGATGATAACGCCAAGCTTCGAAATAAGTACGTCTAAGAATCAGGTGAATGGAAGCGAGAAGAATTTCGCAACGTCTGCATTGGCACGTCATATGCGTTGAAACCCCACCTAATTCAAAACTTTTTTATAGTGAAAGTAAAATCTGTATTGATGCAAGCACAACTGCTCCCAGTACCGGTGCGGTTTTTAAAAGGACGGCTCCACTAGTTGATGAAATCAATGGCTCAATGGGGTTTTTGGCGGGTGAGGCTAGAACATGGATAAACCCCACTTTTTACCTTTTGGTTTCATAGGAAAGTCAGGTGCTTCTACATTGTATTCATTCAATTTTGAACGCAAATATTGTTCTTTTTCAAAAGGATCTGATCCACCAAAATCTCCCTCCAATTCTTCCTTTAATATTTTTATTGCGTTGTGTACTCTCGATTTAACGGTCCCTCTAGGAATTCCTAGAATTTCAGCAATTTCCTTGTGCGTCATATCATGATAGTTGAAAAGTAAAATAACAGCTTGCTAAAGATATGAAATTACTTGGAACCCCGCATTATTCCAGATATCTTGCTCATATTAATACAGATGAAAGTCCACTTGAAAAGCATATTTATTCGATTTTTTAATGCATATAGGTATACTAGGTAAATAACTATTTCGAGGGAGGGATATCATGACTCAACCAAAACCATCCAAATCAATCCGCATGCTGAATTTCATCGAGGAAAAAGGAAATAAGTTACCCCATCCTGTGACAATTTTTATTATATTTACTTTAATCGTCATCATCTTATCACATATTCTTTATTTAATAGGAACGAGTGTAAGCTTTGAAGGTGTAAATGATGATACAGGGCAAATTGAAATGCTGCATGTCAAAGCGGTCAGTTTGTTGACACCCGATGGTATTGCTTATATGTTTTCACATGTTGTAGAGAACTTTACATCATTTGTTGCACTCGGGCCCGTTTTAGTTGCCATGCTTGGGGTTGGTGTTGCGGAAAAAAGCGGATATATCAGTGCACTGATGACGAATACAGTTACAAAAGCACCAAGGAAATTCGTGACACCTATTGTTGTGCTGATGGGCGTGTTGTCCAATGTCGCCGCTTCCGTCGGTTATGTCGTACTTGTA
>DATGTS010000139.1:0-26970 GCA_035301745.1 Candidatus Avamphibacillus sp. | reverse complement strand
TGGAATGTATAAATTCTCTAAATCACTCTTATTCAATAAAATCCATCCTTCTTTCTTAAAATTAATTATATAGCTTTCCTCTATTATACATTCCCGGATTGAGATAATACTCAAATTACATAAAAGGCCAATAAATACCGAAAACGTTTGCGCTCATGCACAAACGTTTTTTTATCAATTATGTTATAATTTTTTAGATAGATACCAAACCTTACATATCATCCACCAGAATATACGTTGCCTTTGTCGGTCCATGAACACCAACAATTAGATTCATTTCGATATCTGCACTGTTACTAGGTCCAGAAATGAAACTCACACAAGAGGACACGTCTTGCCCTTCTTGATGTGCTTCGTGAATTTTCTGGGTCGCCTGGGTCATCCGAGGAACGACCGTGCTTTTAGGGATAATTGCAATATATGTTTTTGGAAGCAAGCTAATCGAGCGTCCATTATTTTTATCTGTTAGTAAAGTTACGGTTGCTGATTCAGCAAGTGTGATATCACTAAACGTAATGCCAATATCTGCACGTTCTGCAATAACTTGATTTTCTTTTCCCCTTTTAGGATCCCATACATGGAATTCATAATCATTACTTTCATGCAGCTCAGCAAACAAATCATTGATGCCAAATTCCTCATTTCTATAATCGTTTGCAGCAATAATAGATTTACCATAATGATCTATCGTTTCTTTCAATACTTCTTTAAAGTTTTTGACCGTGGTCTTTTTAAAATCGGTATGGATTGCGTCACACTGTTTTTCTAAAACGTTGACTAATTCATCCTGAGTATACCCTTTCAGCACTTCTGCTTGTGGATTATAATTCCACTTTGGTCGTTTAACACCTTCTGTACGGCGAGGACGTCCTAAGTTGGCAGCTAAATTGTCTAAAAAAGCATCTCTATTTTTAATTGCCATGACGCATTGCCTCCTTTTCACGATCCTTAAACCAAGCTCGGAAAGTTTGTTTGCTTGGTGCGGGGAAATCACGGGAGTCCGTCCATCCTTTTAGCGGACCTGGTCCATTGGAGACTTTCTCATCTTTTGTCCAAGGTTTTAATGCTGCACGAGCCATTTTCGAACTCATTTTATAGGCTGCTGGTATGGATGCCCACTTCGCATAACCTTTCATCATTACGCCTTCCGCAGCTGAACCCATCTTTTCTTTTTCCACAATAATTTGACGATGTCGAATTAAATATTCGTGTAAAGGAATCTTTACTGGACATGCTTCTGTACAGGCACCACATAAGGATGAAGCATATGGTAATTCCTTATGATTCTCATATCCATCAAGAAGAGGTGAGAGAACAGCCCCGATTGGACCGGGATAAATCGACCCATAAGCATGGCCACCAACGTGTCTGTAAACAGGACACACATTAATACAAGCGGCACAACGGATACAATGGAGGGCGGCTTGAAATTCGGTTCCGAGAATCTTAGAACGCCCATTATCAACAATGACAAGATGGTAATCATCTGGCCCATCAATTTCATCTTCTAGACGTGTACCAGTAATCGCGGTGATGTAACTGGTAAGATTTTGACCAACAGCAGATCTTGTGAGTAAACCAACTAACACTTCAAGTTCTTCCCATGTTGGTACGATACGCTCCATGCCCATGACAGAAATCTGTGTATCTGGAAGAGTGGTGACCATACGCGCGTTTCCCTCATTTGTAACAAGTGTCACAGCACCTGACTCAGCAACGGCAAAATTGCATCCCGTAATACCAACATCTGCTGATAAAAATTCCTGGCGAAGCTGTTCACGAGCAAAAGCCGCAAGTTCTTCAGGCTTATCTGATTCTTGATAACCCTTTTTCTCTGCAAACGTTTCTCTGATTCTTCCTTTATCTTTATGAATAGCGGGCGTCACAATATGTGATGGTGGATCTTCGTCAAGCTGGAGAATCCATTCCCCTAAATCCGTCTCAACAACATCTACTCCATTTTCTTCTAGTACATCGTTTAAACCAATTTCTTCGGTCACCATTGATTTTGACTTTGCTACTTTTTTAGCATTCTTTTCCTTGATTACCTGACGAATATATTCATTCGCATCTTCGGCGGTCTCTGCAAAATAAACATTTCCTCCACGTTTAGCTACTTCATCACTTAATTGCTGTAGATAAAAATCTATATTTTCGAGAGTATGTGTGCGAATTTCTTCTCCAAGTGAACGCCAGTCTTCCCAATTTCCAAGTTCATCTGCTCTCTGTTGTTTTCCACTTCGAAAACGATCTTGAGCTGAAGCGACAGCCTCTCTCATAAAATTATTGTCTAAACCTTCTTGAACACGTTCCTTATAAGGTGCATCTCCTAATGTAATACTCATAGTTTACTCCTTTCTATCTTATTTTTAATGATGGTTTAAAATTTCAGTAATGTGAGCGATCTTTACATTTTTTCCTTCTCTCGTCATACGCCCTCCAATATTGGCAAGACACGCCATATCTCCACCAACTAAATAATCAGCACCCGTTTCTTCCACGTGGCGTGCTTTTTCTTCTGACATCGCTGTAGAAATAGCTGATTCTTTCACCGCAAATGTCCCACCAAAACCACAACAGTCTTCTTTCACAGGGAGCTCAATTAATTCAACTCCTTCTACGTTTCTCAATAATTTAAGTGGTGCTTCTTTTACACCTAAAATACGTGTCATATGACAGGATGGGTGGTATGTAACTCTTCCCTTAAACGTTGAACCTACATCAGTGATTCCTAGCACTTCAACTAAAAATTGGGTAATTTCATAAGATTTTTTTGCTAAATCTATTGCTCTATCTCCCCAGACAGGGTCTCCTTTAAAAACTTTTGGATATTCTCTTAACATCCCAACACAGGAACCCGAAGGCCCAACAACATACTTTGAATGTTGGAATGCAATCATTATTTGCTTCATCGCTTCTTTTGATTCTTCTAAATAACCACTGTTAAATGCAGGTTGCCCACAGCATGTTTGTTTTTCCGGGAAATCAACCTCACAACCCACACGCTCCAGCAGCTCTACTGTGTTTTTTCCAACATCTGATGCAAATAGATCACAAAAACATGTAATAAATAACGATACTTTCAATACCCTTCACCTCCGAAACATACTGCAACATGTATAATCCCTTTGTATATTGTCCTAAACATATTTTAACAGTAAATTAGATTAACTTGTTTGTATCCTATATGATAAAATGTATTTATAGAGTCTAAAAGTAATTAACCTTTAATTTTATGAATTCTTTATTCCTACTAATTAAAGCGCTATCAAGTTAATAGCTCAACTAATTTGCTCGTTGTAATTCCTCTCACAAGGTAACTGCACTTTAATAGATAAATATTATTGATTAAGGAGTGATTTTTAATGATGTTAAACGATATAATCAAAGATTCAGAGCGTCTTTTTACAAAAGAAAATATTCCAGAAGCTTATAAGACAGATACTTATGTCAAAAATATACCAGATATTCACGCAGTTGGATTGGCTAAGACAACAGAAGAAGTGAAAAACTTAGTCAACTACGCCATTGAAAACGACTTAAAAATTATTGCCCGTGGTGCGGGGACAGGAGTAGCAGGCTCCCAAGTTCCTATTCACGGTGATGAATTGATTATCGATGTAAGTCAAATGAATAACATTATCGATTTAGACGAAGAAACGATGACGCTAACGGTGGAGCCTGGGGTCCTTCTTTCAGAAATTCAACGTTATGTGGAAGAACATGGGTTTTATTACCCTCCAGATCCTGGCTCTAAACATTCTACGATTGGCGGAAATGTAGTAACCAATGCCGGTGGAATGCGTGCTGTCAAATATGGTACGACAAGAGATTATGTCCGTGCCATGGAAATTGTTCTACCTACTGGGGAAGTCGTTACGCTAGGAAGTTTGAACATTAAAGATAGTTCAGGATATGATTTAAAGAATCTATTCATTGGTTCGGAAGGTACATTAGGAATCATTACAAAAGTTTACTTGAAATTCTTGCCAATGCCTAAATTCAAACAATCTACCTTACTTGCCTTTGATTCAATTAATGACGCAACCTCTGGAGTACTAAAAATTCTAGCAGAGGGAATTGAGCCGACTGCATTAGAACTTTTTGAAAAAGATACGATAAAATATAGTGAGGAATTTTTGAAAACAAAACTAGAGTCACAAAAAGGCGATGCATATGTTTTAATGACGTTAGATGGTGACGATATGGATTCGATTAAACTACGAGGAGAAATGGTTCAGACACTCTTGAAAGATATAGCTGTTGAAATGATTTCACTTGATGCTGAACAAGAAAAGGCAGCTTGGCAACTACGTGATAATATTCTCGTTGCTTTAATGGAATTTACCGAGTTCGAAATGCTTGATGAAGTTGTTCCAATCAATCGTTTTGCTGAAATGATTCAGTATACGAAAGAACTAGAAGATAAACACAGCCTCAGCGTCATTAACTTTGGTCATGCTGGAGATGGAAACATCCATACCGTTCTTATGAAAGAGGATTTAGAAAAAGAAACATGGGAAGCCAAGCGTAAAGCACTATTAGACGACCTGTATGAAAAAGTGAACGAATTGGGTGGACTTCCATCTGCAGAACATGGTATTGGTATTGTTAAAAAACCATATCTCGTCAAAATGAAAGATGAAAACGAAATCAACTTAATGAGAAAAATTAAAAAAGCAATCGATCCGGATAATCGATTAAATCCAGATAAATTATTTTAAAAGTATGATGGAAAGAGGAGAATGCACGTGTCATTCTTCTCTTTTTTCCCATCAAAACACTTAAAACCTTTCCAACATAGCCCTTTCAAGTAATTTATTACTTGTTTTTTAAATATGCTTAGATTCCCTTATCATGTTAATAATATATTTTATAACCAAAACCACTATCTGTTTGTATTGATATTTATCCTTAAGAGGTTTATAATACAATTGCAATATGATCATATGCTCATATAGTATAGGAGTGAGATTTATGTCATACCAGCCGATGGATGAGGCGCTAGTCGAAAAAGTTACAAATACATTTAAAGCACTATCAGATCCAACTCGAATGAAAATTCTTCATCTGCTTTTCCATGAGGAACAATCTGTAAGTGAAATTGCGGAAGCATTACATATGCAGCAATCAACTATTTCCCATCAGCTGCAATATCTGCGTCAAATTCAACTCGTTAAAAGCAGGCGTGAAAAAACACGACGCTATTATTCACTTGATGATTACCATGTCATCAATTTATTAGAGCAAGCAATTGAACACTCGAAACATGCGCATGAATAGGAGGAGATTTCAATGGGGCATCATGATCATCACCATACAAATAATATGAAAGTACTGTTCTGGAGTTTTATAGCTATTTTTACCTTCATGATTGTAGAAGCAATTGGAGGATGGCTTACCAATAGCCTAGCATTACTTTCGGATGCAGGGCATATGTTAAGTGATGCTGCTGCTTTGGGGTTAAGTCTTTTTGCCTTCAAAATCGGTACGAAAAAAGCAACCGCAGATAAAACATATGGTTATCGTCGTTTTGAAATCATCGCTGCATTCATTAACGGGGTAACATTGCTCATTATATCACTCATCATTTTTTATGAAGCATATCATCGGTTTTTAGAACCACCAAATGTCAGTGCAAGTATGATGATAATTGCCTTTATCGGGCTCGTCGTGAATATTGTAGTTGCCTTCATTTTAATGCGTGGTGACTCCCATGATAACTTAAATATTCGCAGTGCATTGCTTCATGTCTTTGGGGACTTACTCGGGTCAATTGGTGCAATAACAGCTGGGATCCTTATCTACTTTTTCAATTGGAATCTTGCCGATCCGGTTGCAAGCGTGATTGTAGCAGTTCTTATTTTAGTATCAGGTTTTAGAATTACGAAAGATGCGCTGCATATTTTAATGGAAGGAAAACCTGAAGAACTGGATGTCGATGCCATAAAAGAATCACTGCTGAACTTAGAAGGTGTAAAAACCATTCACGATGTTCATGTATGGTCGATTACAAATGAATTCCCTATGATGTCATGTCATCTTGTAGTGAAGGATGAGATTGATCGTGATGAACTATTAGAACGGGCAACTAATGCCATACAGGAAAAATTTAAAATTTCACATACGACGATACAAATTGAAGGACACGGCAACACACCTAACTGTGATCATTGCCACTAAAGCCTTCCTCCTAAATGCTAATATAAAGAATTTTTATGTTAAAAGATAACCATGAACGGTACAAACTAACGCTTTAAATAAGAGAATCCTTATATTATATTTGTTATGATGACTTAAAAGGAAATAAATATAGTAAAGGTTGTGAAGCGATTGATGAAAACATTATATCAGTTTGAACTTTCGACACATGAAAAGCAATCATTTACCAACTTAGATCATTATTTAGAGCAAGCTCTTTCAGAAAGCGGAATAAAGGATGGAATCATGGTTGTTTACTGTCCCCATACAACAGGGGCGATTACAATCAATGAAAATGCCGACCCAGATGTGAAAACGGACTTGAAGCTTGGACTTGACGAAACCTTTCCAAATAAACCTGAATATATCCATATGGAAGGAAACTCAGACGGACATATGAAATCCTCCTTAGTAGGTGCTAGTGAAACACTCATCATATCAGACGGAAAGCTTATTCTAGGAACATGGCAAAGTGTTTACTTTTGTGAATTTGACGGGCCACGACAGCGAAATTTTTATGTAAAATTGATCGAGGGATAATAAGAGAATGCTATGTTAAAGGGCTGAGCCGCTACTTTCAAATAAGTGACGACTCAGCCCTTTTGGATTGGATATAAAGTTATATTTACTTAAGATACAATCTGCTTTTGCAAGTCAAGTGGATCAATATATTCTCCATTTTTATACACCCGCATATTGCCACCTGAAATTTCATCAATCAAAATAATATGGCCTTCTCTATCGCGGCCAAACTCCAACTTAATATCATATAACTCCATACCGTATTTGGTGAGCTCCTCTTTAACAAGCTCAGCAATTTTAACCGTTAATTTTTTAATAACATCATATTCTTTTTCTGATAAAATGCTAAGCATATGAAGGGCATCTTTGCTAATTGGCGGGTCTTTTCGCTCATCATCTTTTAACGTAACCTCAACAAATGCATCCAGATGCTGACCTTCTTCAGCATATTTTCCATACCTTTTTAGAAAACTTCCAACAGCTCGGTACCTGCATATGACTTCTAGTCCTTCACCAAAAGGGGTTGCAGGAATGACCGTCATTGTTGCTTGATCGATGTCACTTTCAATAAAATGGGTTGGAATAGAATGTGATTGTACCAATTTGAAAAAATGTGTAGATAATTTTAAACCAGCTGCACCTGCTCCATCTATAGTAAGGCCAACTGTATTGGCTCCTGGATCAAATACACCGTCTTCACCTGTTACATCATCTTTAAATTTCAATAAATATTTTCCATCTTTTAGTTCATATACATCTTTTGTTTTGCCAATTATTTTTGGTTCCATGGGTAACCCCTCACTTTATCGTTTCATAACTATACATTTAGTTTATCATATAAATTAGGGAACCAAAATAACTTTTCCTGTTGTCTCCCGCCCTTGCAATAGTTGGTGCACAAGCGCTGCGTCAGTAAGCGGGTAACTTCCCCAAACCTTAAGTTCCAGCTCCCCATAATTCACATAGCCAAGTAATTCTTCCAGACTACTCTCAAGCAGCTCAGGTTGTTTCATGATTTGCGGGAGGAAAAAACCAATAACCGACTGATTTCTTCTCATCAAATTGGATGGATAAAAGGTTGTTTGTTCACCGCTTGCTGCTCCATAGATTACAAGACGTCCGAAAGCAGCTAAACAATCCAGTGTCTTGTGAAAGATCTCGCCTCCAACCATTTCTAGTGCCACATCAACACCCTTGCCATCTGTTATACTTCGAATATCATCTTCCCATCCATCCTTCGTGTAGTTGACAAGGTGATCAGCACCCATATCTTTAGCAAGAGCAAGTTTTGCATCGTTGCTGGCCGTTGCAATTACCTCTTTAGCACCAAATAGTCTCGCAAGCTGAACTGCCAGCAATCCTACCCCACCTGCCGCAGCATGAATTAGAACGCTCTCTCCTTGCTTGATTCGTCCCATCGTTTTTAGTGTATGATAGGCTGTTAATCCTTGGAGGGGAAGCGCCACAGCTTGTTCATAATCAACGCCGTCTGGAATCGGGATAAGCCCTTTAGCAGGTGCAACCACATATTCAGCATAGCCACCTTTTTCAATCAATGTGACCACGCGTTTCCCTATTTCTACACCAGTTACTCCTTCTCCAACTTTGGAAACAACTCCAGCCACTTCAGCTCCTGGAATAAATGGCAGTGGAGTCGGTACAACATATTGACCTTCACGCCTTGCTGTATCTGCATAATTAACTCCAATTGCTTTAACCTCAATAAGCACTTCCTTTTCTCCAATAAAAGGAATTTCCGTGTCAATCAATCCTAAAACATCTGGTCCACCATATTTTTGGAACTGCATTGCCTTCATCGTCATTCTCCCAGCCCCTCTCTGTCATGTTTAAATATTATAATTATTCAACATTTTAACACAAAAGGAGGATTAGGGAAAATGAGCATCTATCAAAAAAGCTGAAGCAATCTCTTGTTGATTTGCTTCAGCCCATTATTCAAAATACTACTCCAGGTACTATACACCAGAAATTTGAGGTTCTTCTGAGACTTTTTCATTAATGACTTTCTTCTTACCTGCTTCTATACCAGAAATGAAAATAACAAAGGAGACACCGATGAGCATGAATAGAGGTGTTGTCCAGCTCCCTGTAAAGTCGTGCAAAGCCCCGAATAATACAGGTCCAATTGCTGCGAGCAAATAACCTACAGATTGTGCCATCCCAGACATCTCTGCTGCTTCGTGAGCACTGCTCGTCCGTAAACTAAAAAACATCATGGACAAGCTAAAGGCAGTTCCACCACCGACACCAATGAAAATGACAGAAACGGGGATGAAAGCTTGATGACCAAATAATACACCACTAATTCCTATAGCAAAAAACACTGCAGTAAGTCCACCTAAAAGTTTTTGGTTTTTCATTTTCTCAGCTACAACAGGAATTATAAATGTTATTGGAATAATAGAAAATTGCATTAAAAATAAAAGCCAACCTGCTGCACTCGAGCTATATCCTATTTCTTGGAGAATTTCAGGCAGCCAAGTAATTGTTGTATAAAAGATTAGTGACTGTAATCCCATAAAAAGAGTAATACTCCATGCAAGCGGAGAACGCCAAATTTGTGTCTTTTTTCGTTCAACCGTTTCCTCTTGACTCACATTTTTTACCTTTTTTAACTGAGGTATCCATACCGCAATCGCTAAAAATGCTGGAATGCTCCAAAACACAAGCGAACCTTCCCAACCTATATCACCTAAAGATAACAGTGGGACACTTAACCCTGAAGCCAATGCAGCAAAAATATTCATAAATACACTGTAAATACCAGTCATTATTCCAACTTTAAAAGGGAATTTCAGCTTTATAAATCCAGGTAACAGAACATTACCAAATGCAATAGCTATTCCTACGAAAAGAGTTCCTACAAATAAAGCTCCTACTCCAAATAATGAACGTAAAACAAGTCCGATTGCCAGAATAACTAATGATAAAAATATCGTTCTTTCCATACTTATTTTACGAGCTATTTTAGGAGCAAATGGTGATAAAATGGCAAAGGCCAGCAATGGTAACGTCGTTAATGTTCCTGTAAGGGTATGGCTCAATTCTAGGTCAGTACGTATAAATGAAATTAAAGCACCAACCGATGTTAAAGGTGCCCTTAAATTAGCAGCAAATAAAATAATTCCTATAATTAAAAGCCATTTATTTAATGGACTTATTTTCGTCTGATCTAATGATGTATATCCTTTCAATACTATTCCTCCTGTATCTGTTTCACTTTCTTTCTGAACTCTTTTATATAATCGTTCACGTATCCAATCGCATCCTTTACACTTTGTTGTTTTATCGCGTGAAAAAGATCATCATGTATTTCACGTGTGTAATCAAAATGCTTATCCGAAATCATCACTCTTTTAATGGAGGAACGAAGAGGGTCTGTCATATGTTCATATAAATTTTGAAGCATTGAATTATGTGCTGCTTTAACCATTGCCTTATGAAATTCAATATCTGCACTTAAAAATCCATACAAATCCTTTGTATTGGCAGCCCGTTTACACGCCTCGATAGACTTTTGCATTTCTTGAAGATCTTCTTTATTTCTTCTTAAGGCAGCCAGTTGTGCTGCTTCTCTCTCTAAAGCAAGCCTTACCTCTAAAGTTTCATACAAATTTGACTTCTCCATTTGACGATGAAGAGCCACACCAAGGGCACTCGTTGACTTTACAATAGTTCCACTTCCTTGTTTTGTCTCTAATAAACCCGCATGAACCAATGCACGAATCGCTTCTCTTAATGTATTACGACTAACATCAAACTCCTTCATTAATTCCATTTCAGGTGGTAATCGGTCACCAACTGACCAATGACCTGATTCTATTAAATGTTCAATTTGACTTACGACCTGTTCAACTAACGACATACGATTTGCTTTTTTAAACATTTTAGTACCTCCGAAAAGTTGTAGGATGATTGGTACATTGGATAATATAACACGGAATAAATGTGATGTAAATAAAAGTAAGATTTCAAGTCATAAGAAGTGTTATTAAATGGGGTATTTCCGTTCAATAAATGGAAGATAAAAAATCGAAGAGTACTTGTACCCTTCGATTTCACATACATATTCACAGTATACTATGGCTCTTTGTTATCCTATTTTGCGGGCCTTGAAAATCTAATTTTAAACTCACCATTTACTCTAATAAGTTCATGTTCCATCATCTCTTCTAACTCGTCATTTTCACCTGTTAGATCCTCTGTCGTTTGCACCACACTAATGATGACTCCGTCTTCTGATTCTTCCATTACCTTTGGAGAGGAGAGCTCATGTTTAAAATCAGTTCGTTGAATCACTTCATTCATTTGCTCCCGTGCATTTTCCCTCATATCTTCAACATATGTCGCAGCAAAAGCATCCACGTCTTCTTCGTTCATTGCCTTATTATTTTCTTTGACAACTCGATAAGCTTCTTCTGCATAACTTCCTTCCTCAATCGGTACTCCTTCCTGGGTTGGATTAGACGAAGCACCACAGGAAGCCATCAACATCACAATTCCCGTCAAAAGTAAAATGATATTAAATCTTTTTCGCATCATTTTTGCACCCCAGTCCACACATTTTCATCGGTGTTTTTTTGAAATAATATCTGTATTCCATTATACAAGAAGTGAATTCTGAATAGAGCATCCTACTTTGACACTTTTCCAAACATTTCAAAGGGATGAATGACAGCATGTTTAAAAGCATTATAATGAACGATGGTATCTTCAGAAAATGAAAAAGGAAGTCCTCTGTTCTCTTTTATTGATAGTTTAACGTCGTGTAAATTCCAATGGGAATGAAAAATAGGTGCTTTAACGATTCGTTTGCCTTGAATCATCCAGATACAATAACGTTCTGTTAAAAAATAAGGTAAGGTATCTACACGTGGTGTGATCGATGCAGGATGGGGTTCATATGCCACTTTGAAAAGCATGTTGTTATTACTCTTTATCTGGCGGTTCACTTCGAAATAAAAGGTATCTTGAGATTGTTGCATGTTCAAGTTAGCGTTTTGAAAGGGCAAGGAAACGAAACGACCACCGAAGTTAACAAACCCACTATTCGTGTTAATGGAAAAAAAATAAACACCAGGTTCCCTTCCAAACTTAACATATGTCCTAATATTCATTTGATAAAAGGACGGATAAGATATAAAAGAAGGCATATATCGCAGTCGACTATGAGTTGCTTGAAATAGGACAATACTCACCCAGCTCCTACCATCATATGTATCTATCTCAAAAGGCTTAGGCACAAGTGGCCTTAATAAGTGATGCGCAACAGGAGTATGGATAAATAGGACATCTTCCCAATTTTGCTGTGCTACCCATGGCCAGCGTCTTTTCTCTATCATCGTGTTCACTCCTTTTTAATGAAACTCATTCCCCATCACTATCTATAAAAACAGTTAACACTTTTGCTCCTTTATTATCTATTGGTACAAATAAATGAGGTTTTGTCCCCCGGAAATAGGCTGTATCTCCCTTTTCCATGTAAGTCTTTTTGCCATCATACAGTAGGTGAATGGCTCCTTCTAATATGTAAATAAATTCTTCCTGTGTATGCGTATATGGTTCATGACGCAGGTTAGCATCTTTCGGGGTAACATAAACAATCGTTGGTTCAATGTTAGAGAACTTTGAGCGATTAGCAAGCAGCTCATATGTATACCCCATATGTTCATTCCCTATTTTGTATTGTCTTTTATCTTTAGGAAGTAAGACGATATCTGTTTCGGGATGATCATCTAATACCCATGATAATGGAATTCCAAGAGCATCACTAATTCTTGAAAGAGTAGCAACTGCTGAAGATGTTTGTCCATTTTCTATTTTTGATAAAAGACTCTTTGATATATCACACTTATCAGCTATTTGCTGTTGTGTTTTTTTCTGTCTTAAACGTACTTGCTTAATCTTTTTTCCGATATGCTGTAAATCCATCATTATTCGCTCCTTACACTTTTACAAGTGCTTTTATCATAGTGTAGGGAACAACTTTTCGTCAAGTGGCGTAAAAAGCAAAAGCCTTCTCCCAAACTTAATGGAGAGAAGACTTTTTCACTTCTTTATTTCTTTTCTTCTGATTCCTTTTCAGAATCATCACTTATAATATCATTTGTTGATTTTTTGAATTCACGTAATGTTTGTCCTGCTGCTTTTCCTAGTTCAGGTAATTTATTTGGACCGAAAATAATTAG
This sequence comes from Candidatus Avamphibacillus sp., assembly GCA_035301745.1. GTDB lineage: Bacteria > Bacillota > Bacilli > Bacillales > Amphibacillaceae > MSJ-26. Next base: position 14,038 of record DATGTS010000139.1, on the reverse strand, counting down.
TGCTAATGCAACAATAAGAATTAATCCAGGTATACCTATATTTGCAATTCCCATCGTATCCACCTCCGTCATCAAGCATCAAATTGACGCCTGTACTAGTGACGCTAGATATAGTATTCATCAATGAAATTTATTCTATACTCATTATGCCTTCATTTTATTATTTTTCGGTTCAGCTAGCATACCGCCTTCTTTAAGGTATTTTTCAACCCCTTCTGCTGCGCGATATGCAAGTGCTCCAACTGTTGCCGTTGGGTGACGGTTACCAAAGTGTGGAAATGCTGATGCACCAACTACAAATAGATTTTCCGCATCCCACATTTGTAAGTAGTTATTGACTGCTGATGTTTCTGGATCTTCACCCATAATAACTCCACCAGCATAGTGAGTCCCTTGATAAACATGATCAAATTCTTCCGGCACTTCATCGACATCAATAATGTCAGCACCCATTTCTTCCATAACCTCTTTACATTTTTCTACACCGAATTTAGCTAAATTACGGTCTTGATCTGTTAGTTTATGTGTTACCCGAATTACTGGATCTCCAAACGGATCTTTATAAGTTGGATCTAAATCCATATAATTATGCCACCAAGAGAAAATAGCAGGTGTAAACCATACTAGTAAGCTTCGATTTGCATAATGCAAAGACTTCTCTTTAAATTCTTCACCCCATAATGGTGTTCCTTTAGGGACTGGATTATTATTGATTGGTCCGTCTCCATACTGTCTAATTTCGACACCACCACCATGGATAAAGTCAGTATCCGTGTTATCAATATGTTCTCCACCTAAGTCACTAAATGTAGCGCCTAACGCACCGGCTCCCATATGCAGGTTGAATTTCTTATCTTCAAAGAAACCTCTTGCACCTAAAGCCATCGTATTAAACTGTCCATGGAAACTGCGTCCAATAACACCTTCTCTTGTTTCAGGATTGTAAGGCTTACCAATTTCAGATAACAACAGCAAACGGGTATTTGTAAATGTAAATCCACCTAAAACAACAACATCTGCTGGTTGTTCATACTCTTGGCCAGTTTTTAGGTCAATATAGATCACGCCTGTTGCTTTTTTACCATCATATACAACACGACGTACATATGAATTAACTCTTAACTCAAAATTACCAGTTTCTTGTGCAGTAGGGATAACAGTTACAATCGGATCTGCTTTCGCCCCAAAGTCACAGCCATAATGTGTACAGAATGCACAATACTGACATTGGTTAATTACTTGGCCATCCGGATTCTCGTATTTTTGCGTAAGATTTGCGGATGGAATTTGGAATGGATGATAACCTAAGTTTTTAGCTGCTTCTTTAAATAAACGCAGATTAGGTGTTTCAATCATCGGTGGGTTTGGATAATCAGATGAACGCCCTTCTTCCAGCGGATCCTCTTCACCAGATAAACCAGCCGTTTTTTCAAAGCGATCATAGTATTTTTCTAGCTCGTCATATGTAATACCCCAGTCTTGCAAGTACATGCCTTCAGGTATCTTCTTTTCTCCATATTTCTCTGTGATTTTTGAGCGAATTTCAAAATCAATCGGTGAATAACGATACGTCGCACCTGCCCAGTGTACACTGGAACCACCTAAGTCGTTTCCGACCATCATTTCATCTTGTGTACGAACTGGTAAGGCCTTTTCATCTATTTCATTTCTTGATGTAATTGTTTCTTGTTTATTTAAATCTTGCATCATATGCTTTCGTGACATATAGCGCAATTCATCTTTTGCACCGATATAATCTTGTGTTGATTTTTCTTCCCCACGCTCAAAACCAACAACTTTATAACCAGCCTTAGCTAGTTCTGCCGAAACAATGCCGCCTGACCAGCCAGTACCGACAACAACGACATCAACTTTATCTAATTTTTTAGCCATGGTCGATTTCCTCCTTTATATTTTTATGGTTGATAATCCTTCAAACTAATTGGATCGTGTGTAACAAACTCTTCAGAATCAATTTCATTCATGTAGGCAGCTCGAGGTCCAGGATACTCTCTCATAACCCATCCTTTCATATCTCGATTTCCACCATAGACAGGGTCACAGTAAGCCCCTTCAATAGTCATTTGACGAAGTAAGTTGAAAAAGAGAACAGAAGAAGTTCCTCTTAAGTCCACGTCACCATTCTCAAAGGATTGTAGGATTTCAATTTGCTGTTCGTTTTCCGCTTGGTCAAAGTTATTATCAAATTTCTTTTTACTGATGGCATTCATTTTTCTTAGGCCTTCTATCATAATTTCTCCACGATTTAAACGAGATTGATATCTATCATCACTATCAACTTCTCTAAAAGGCCCCTGCATGTAATCCTTTCCATTCATACCAAATTCTCCAGCAAGTTGACGGTCAATAAAGTGTGGAACTCCAAGCTCTATTGCTCCTGGACCATTATCATCTTCTGGATAAATTCGTTCAACTGCTGCCTTTAGTACATTAAAGTCTTCGTGTCGGCTAAAAAATATTCTAGCCTCTTTTATATCATCATCTTTAATATCAGTTTGTTTTGTAGCAGGTTCTGATTTGAAATTGCCTGCCAACAGACCACCAAACAGTGACCCTCCAATGACACCCCCAGCAACAAGCCCTGTATTCTTAATAAAATTTCTTCGACCTAGATCCGTATTTTCCTTTGACTGATTTTGGTCTTGTTTTGTTTTATCAGAACCTTGTTTTGAGTTATTTTCTGTCATCGTTTCCCCTCCCTTAATAAATACAAAAGTATCAATTATAGGATCAATCTTAATAACCCTACAAAACTATTAAGTTTCCACTATGATTATAGTAAAAAAGACACCATTGATTACCTTAGTTCGATTTAACAAATTTGTCAATATTTAACTTTATTTGTCAGAATAATAAATTCTTTCGTCTTACAAAAAGGTTTATTACAGTATAAAAAAGTATACGCATAAAGATTGCGTACACTTTAGAAATAGTTTCACTTATTGAATTGTATCAATATCATTAACTGCTTCCTCTATTCCGGTTTTTCCAACGCTATCATATTTTTTAATTACTATTCCTTCCGGGTTCACTAAAAAGAAATTAGTACCATGTGCTATTTGATCATTCCCTGTTCCTGGACTTGTTGATTCTATGGCTGTTTTAAAGCTATCCATAGACAAATCTTGGATCGTTTTAAAATCATAACCCGTTAAAAAATCCCAATTACTAAAGTCAACCTGATATCCCTTAGCATATTCTGTTAAAACTTCCGGACTATCATAGTCTGGATCAATACTAAATGACACCATATGTATATCTAAATTATTATTCTTTAATTTTTGTTGCAATATAGCCATATTTCCGGTCATAATCGGGCAGATTGTCTTGCAATTTGTATACATAAAACTAGCTATCCACCATTGTCCCTTAAGCTCTTTAAGCCCAAAATCTTCCCCATCTTGATTCGTAAACTCGAAATCTGGTAATTCCTCAGACATGTTTTCATCTATTTTTCCTTGGCACCCCGAAAGAAGCAACAAAAATAATATGCCAACAATATAAAATTTTGACTGTTTCACGCTCTATTCCCTCACTCTTGTCACGTATATTTACAACATGACTTACCATACCAAAAGTGAGGAAATAAAAACAGCATTATTTATTCTCATTTTAAATTAATGGACTAATTTAAATCCCTAGTATCATTCCGAGATGATAGTACGCCTCTCATACTACTCTCAATTATCTTCCGGAAGTTGTATTTGCAATCTTTTCTGGTTATTCGCATCTAAATCCACAATCCAATAGTGATAATCTGGATATCCTGCTGCAAAGTTTTTATCTACTGTAACAATTAGCTGATTCTCATCATTATAATAGGATAGACTTGCAACATGTTCACGAAATGAAGTGATTTTTTCTGCCTGTCTTGTCTCAAGGTCCATTTGAATCCCTTCATAAACAAAAGTTCCGTCCTCATCGCGATCAGCAACACCTGAGAAAGCAATCTTTTGCCCATCCGCAGATAAAGCTGGGGATGAAATAATGGATTCTTCCAAATCCTCACCGTATGGAGTGAATGTCCTTTCTAATCTATTTTCAAGTGAATAAAAAGCAATAATATCCTTATCCCGAAAACTATGATACATAAGTTCATTTCCATCTGGCGTGACTGTTAAATCAGTCATCGAGTACTCATCTTTAATTGTTATTTGTTCCACCTCTTTCGTAAGGATATCTATATGAAAAATATCAAAACCATGTGGCCGCTCTGACGCTATCGGTGAATAATTTTCGTAAACAGAGGATTGTAAGAAATATAAATCGTCCCCATTCGGTGAGAAAGCTACTTCTGTAATATGATTACCTTCATTTGTTAACTCTTCCATTTTCCCGCTTTCTAGATCAATCATCTTTAACTCACCAAATGGCTGTTCGTCCTCTTCCCACTCTTCAATAAAAGCAATCTTTTGCCCGTCTGATGAAAAAACGGGGTTAATATAAGATTTCCCTTCTTCAGGTTCCACCAGAAGTTCAGCATCTCCTCCAGTGGTAGGGACAATGTACAAAGAGGCATCTCCATCCTCATAATGAGAAAAAACAACCGTTTTATCATCTGGGGAAATATCTATTTTTTCTCCTAAGCCTGTAAATCCTTTTGTCCCTTCTGCAAACAGACTAATTCCCCAAAGACCGAAGAACAAAAAGACCATCCCAATCATAAATGAGATGTTTTTCATTTTTAACGACATAACGTCACCTCCCTAAACTAAACATTAGAAGAAAATCAACAATGCAACAGGAGCTACAAATACCAATATTGAAAATGTTAATCCAACGAGTATAGAAACAAATGGCTTTTTAGCAATAAAACTCATATGAAACTTGTAAAAAATTAACCAGGCAAGGAGTGGTATAAGCGGTATCGCGACAACCCATGACATACCAACCATAATAAGGCCACCCCACATAAAAAACAGGGCACCACCCGTCAGAACGATGCCAAATATCAAATTTAAAATATAGCTGAACTTAATAAGTGTTCGCTCCTTCGATTTACTTGGAGACACATCTGTTGAAAGATAAGAGTTTCTAAACATAAATACAAGACATAGTCCAATTAAAATAACCAAATAAATAGTGAAAAATATATTACGTCCATCAGGCAACATTTCAACAACCATAATATTGAATCCAAGCCAGGCCATCATGAAAAAGATAAGCGTATGGAGTAAATAAAAATGCCGTCCTATAAACGAAATATTGATTGCACATAAAAGAACTGCACTGCTAATGGTAAGCTGAATAGCCAGCCAATCTAGAATCAATTCATGAAGATTGAATGCATAATTCAAATAAAAAATAGCGCCATAACAAATAGCTGCGATACCAATCATATATAATAACCCACGCTGGAATGGATACATAGCTTCTTGTAATTCTTTCCCTATTCCATGTGCTTCTCCAAAATCAGCTAACGCTTTTTCTTCCGCTTCATTTTCAGATAAACCCTCATGAACATAGTACATTTTCGCCTCATCAATATGAGAGAGCAGTTCCTCACGGATATCTTCACGTTCTTCTTTCGGACTTTGAATTTGCTTCAGCACATGATTAATATATTGATTAATCCGGCTCATTTTCCATTCCCCGACGTTTCTAAGATAAGCTTATGCACCCGGTTCCATTCTTCCAACTTCTTCTCCAATATCATTTTTCCCTCTTCAAGCAAGCGATAATACTTCCTTCTCCCATGTTCTGTTTCTTGCCAATAGGAAGAAATCCAACCCTTCTTTTCCATTCGTTTCAGAGCTGGATACAGAGTTCCTTCTCCCATGCTGTACAATTGATTACTCCGGTCTTTTAATTCTTTAATCATCTCATAACCATACTTGTCTTTTTGTGTTAACAGATTAAGTAATAAGATATCAATACTGCCCTTTTTAATTTCACGGTCCATTTTTATCACCTCTTCACTAACATCGTATCACGAGGTACATTGTAATACAATGATTATTTTGTAAATCATCTAAATGCCAATCAATTGATTGCTTTACACGTATACACTTTCGACATCCTGAAAGTTTCGCTTAAGTTGGGGAGAACAAAAGCGCTGGCACCCAGTTATCCATAGTTTTAAGAGGTTATAAATTCCTGACAATAAAAATAATCCCCCATGCACGCTAACAAGTTCATGAGGGATTATTTTTCTAAAGAAAGCTATAAGGACATTTTAACTAAACATAAAATACTGGCCTACAAATGATTCAACATTAACTCAATTAATTAATACCGGAATGGATTAATTTAAGACCTATTACTCAAAAGCTTCTTGATAATTATCGTTAATCGTGTTTCGTGTACGAATAAAAATGATCCCGTTCACAATAAACAAAACAATGAAACCAGCAAGTCCTGTTAAACCGTTGAGCAATTCCGGATTTCCGCCAGCTACGATAATAATTCCAAGGGAACCACTACCATTGATAACACCATGAAAAAGCGCGGCTGAAAAAATAGAGCGTGATTTAATTGTAATAAAACACAAGATTGGTGACATAAGCATACAAAACACTGTCATCATCAAAACACCAAGTACAGGGGTGCTTGGATAGTTATGGCCTGCAAAAAGTGTTAATGGTGAATGCCATGGCCCCCATATGAGTCCTATGAGTAAAGATGCTTTCCAGAAACCAAGCTCACGTAACTCTCTCAATAAAAATCCGCGCCACCCAATTTCTTCTCCAAAAGCGAAAATGGCGTTGATTGTTATTCCGCCAATAAGAGCTTGGCCTATTAGGAACCAGAGCGGATGGAAAGGTAGCATTTCAAATAAGTCATTCATTGCTGCCGCAGTCGCTGTATCAAGCGTATCTAAATAGCCTTCCATCCCTAAATCAAGTGTTACGCCTGGAAATATAAGAGCTACCAATACAGTTAGTCCAACAAGAAATAACGGAAAGATCGCAGCAACCAGCCACCACCAATTTGGTCGGCCCATGAGAAGTAACGGACGAGCGACTTTTTCTTTGTAGATTAATTTTTGAACGATAAAAACAGTAATGAGCGGCAAAAACATATATCCTGCCATGAATGGAGTTAAGAGAAGGATATTACTCCCTAGGCCACTAAGGAAAAACAAGGCAGCAATACCAAAACTTAATCCGTAAAGCCATAAAACATAAGTAAAAATTTTTCTTTTATTCATTTGCAATCACATCCATTTTGTATTAAAAATTAGGAGAACGAGAAAACACTGACAGCAGCACCAAAAATCATTCCCAATGGTATTATACTATCTATTACGTCTTTATTTCTTCTAGACTTTTTTATATTTCATATTTCATATTCCTTTCTACTTTCTAGAACAAAGGATTATCGAAAAACTAGATATAGACTATTCACTGTTTGCTTTTGCCATTTACCCAACCAATTTCTAATTTGGTATTCTACAATTTGCCCGATTATGACACATTTTATCGATCCAGATATTACTTCTCACGTTTTCTTTCAAAGAAATTTGACGTCATTAAAAGTAATATACCTGTAACAATGAGGGGAATGGATAATGCTGCTAATGAGTCTGGAGTGTCTGAAATTCCTATCTTTTTATTAAATACAACTCCAATAGCTGCAGCCCATGTTCCTATGATGTCAATACTTTTCCCGTTCGGGTAAATCTTTTAAAAACATCTGTACACTCCTTTATTCCACAAAGAATGATTAATGTCATTAAAGATATTCCTTAAAAAATGCTTTAACTTTTGAGTTTATTACTCATTGCATAAACACCGTCCGAATAAAATATTAATTTTCATCATGGTTAATATTCGTGATATAGACTTGGTTTCCCTTTATTATTCGTTTTAATTTGAAATTTAAAGTTTCATAAAATATTCACAATTTTATATGAAATATAAGGTATAATAAAGAATGGAAGGTAAAGGAGAGATTTTATGGTATATAAATCAAACTTTGAAAATCTTGTTCACCAAAATATACAAGAAATCTTAGATGATGAAAAAAAATTATCACAAATTGAGCTTCAGCTAGAGAAAAAGCATGAGGAGTTGGCAAGAAAACACAAAACAGGATAGCTATTAACTAAACCTGTTTCTATAGAATCTATAGAAACAGCATATAAATGTGAAGAACAAATAAAAATGAAACTGTCTAAGCGGAAAGCATAGGACTCTCCCTTCACAGTTTCGTTTTTTAATGTTTTAGTTGCATTTATTTTAGTACGTCCCCATTTATTATGCTCATATTAACGATCTAATTTTTCTATAAATTTTTCCGATTCCTTAGCAGCTCCTCAAATTTATCCCCGTCCGTACTCTGCACAAAAAATTCACCCTCTATTGCACCCATGATGATTACTCGGACCGATATGTTAAAATAAAGTGTAAATGGATTATCCTTTTTATCAACATACTACTTACTATGTTCAACATAAAGTGGAGAGAACCCTTTTTTAAGGTTTTCAATGAACAAAAAGTATTCATAAATTCATGTAACAGTTAATTTCTGCTTTAAGAATCATATAAAGAAAGAATGGTGAATTGAAAGGAGGATGGATTTATTTGAGATGTGGAGAAAAATGCTTTTTTGTTCAAACAGAGGTAGATGGGGAAAAGCAAACAAAACCTATCAATGCGAGGACACCTGCAGAAGCGAGGAAGTTTTTCCGTAAAGAATATGGAAAAGAGTCTATTATTTTGTCTGTAAAAAGGAAATAATTGCTAATACCCAACGATAAGAGGTAATAATTACTTGTTGTTTTTTTAAGTATTCGAAAAGACTTATATTTGTACTGTATTTTATATTGTTGAGCTAGTGGGCAGAGGCGGAGTCATCACGATTGGTGATTTCTCATTTTAAAGTTGATATACTCACTATAATACTAAAGTACGGAAGGCTGGTGCTAGAATGGGGCTTAACCTGAGTAAAACTGGAATTTCACACCGCTTTATGGAAGAACTTCTTGCTTATTGTGCGGAAAATAATCTGATAGAAAAAGTTGTCCTCTTCGGTTCGCGGACACGCGGCGATTTTCGTCCGGCCTCAGACATTGATCTTGCTATTCGCACATCATCGGATGCCTCCCATTCTAAGCAAAATCTGATTGCAGCCGATATCGAAGAAATGAACACCCCACTGAAATTGGATATTTCTTTTTTTAACCGGCTAACAAAGCAGTCGTTTATTTCTAATATTAAGGAAGAGGGGGTTGTTGTATATGAGCAAAGAAAGAATCTACGAGAAGTTAAGAGACTATAAACGCGCATGCGAAAGGCTCGAGGACGCTTCAAAGGTTGATATTGTAAATGATGTGATTTACGACGGGGTTATTCAGCGATTTGAGTTTACGTTCGAATTAAGCTGGAAACTGATGAAGGCATTTTTGGAGTTTACCGGGATAACGGAAATCAGAAGCCCGCGGGACGCTATTCGCGAAGCGTTTGCTTTTGGTCTAATTCAGGATGGCGACCAATGGATTGACATGTTGACCGACAGGAATAAAACGTCACATATATATGATGAGAAGGAATCCCGAATTATTTATGAAAAAATCGTAGCAATCCATAAAGAGCTTCTGATTGATTTTGGAAATGAAGCGGAAGAAAAAATCAAACAATATAGGAAATAAACTTAGAGACTAAATTCATACGGACACCGCCTAAAATAGATTATAAGTAGGTGCTTGATTAGTGACTATTAGCAATGAAAAGGACATCATTAAACTTATAAAAGAAGATCAGTGGATGATGAGCCTACTAAGAACGGTGAAAACATTACATTTGCCTGATTGGTGGATTTGTGCGGGATTTATTCGATCAAAAATTTGGGATACCCTACATGGTTTTCGGCAGAGAACACCTTTACCTGATATTGATGTCATTTACTTTAATCCCAAAAACGTAGATAAATTAGAAGAAAAAAGAATTGAGGATAAGCTAAAGTCACTTGTCCCAGACATCCCTTGGTCCGTCAAAAATCAGGCAAGAATGCATCTTAAAAATAATATGCCTCCCTATTCATCCTCTGTTGATGGAATTTCTAAATTTCCTGAGACGGTGACAGCGTTGGGAGTAAAATTAGATAACAAGGATGATGTTATATTAGTTGCTCCTTGGGGTATCGATGATATTATTAAATTGGAAGTAAGACCTACACCATTTTATAAAACAAAAGATCGAATTAAAATTTATGAAGAGCGTGTGATGAAAAAAGAATGGACTACTATATGGAAAAAAGTGAATATCTACCGACCTAGTTCCTTTTCTTAAGCCAACACCTAAACATATTTTAATTAACAAACGAAAACGCTTAGGACGAATATTATCCAAGCGTTTTTCTATCACTTAAAGTTTTATACAGATACATATAACTTCACGTTTGATTGCTAATACACTGATTATTATGGAGCATCTGTTACATCTTCTAAATCAGTAGATCCAAAAATAAATAAAGCTATAAGTATTATAATTAAAATAGATTCCGCAAAATACTCACCATCAAAAAAGGTATCTACCCAATTCATTTTTAATCTCTCCTTTAGTCCTGTACTTTCTTTTTAAAAGCTTTAAATATTTCATCAATAGTTATATCTCCATTTTCATCAAGAAAATCGACCATCTGATTAACACGATCTGTATCCGCCCCTTTAAATGCTCCCACTAGGGATACTACTAGTGAAGCTTCACGGAAAAGCTCAACGGAGTCAAATTTCAATTTACCGGATAAAAGGAGGGCGACAATGACAAGTTCTGGCTTTTTGCTTTGCATAATATCAGTTAGCATATCATTGTCGTTCCGGTTGTTTTCATTATAACGCTTGTTTGGTTGGAACATTGTACGTCATTTCCTTTCGTACAGAAACCACAAATTTAGTCTTAGAATATATTATGTTAATCAAATGGTTTTGGTGTTAGGGTGATTCATTTACAACGGGACTTATCAACCATGAAAGTACAAAAGTATTTAGAGTGGATACTTAGAAGATACTTGGAAGTTTGGGGAAAGATGTCAATTCATTGATGCGACCAGACGTTTATATCCAGGTCTTTGTTTTTTATTGAACTATGTCTTCCTTGCCATATATTGTAGAGGATCCCATATCTCGTTATATGGTAGTGCATAAATAAGATCGATATGATACCGTGTCACACAGTTACCTGCAGAGTAAACGTTGTTGAAACAAAATAAAAACACTGTCTTCGAAGGATTCCCCATTTAACGAAAACAGTGGTGTTTAATTTCAAACCTAGCGAGGGATATTTACCTTTATGCTCGCTGTGGGGTATCTTGTGTACATGCATAGGCGAGTGACTTGCTAGGCAGTTCTTTTCCTATCTTTTTTTGAATGTAAAGAGCAGCTTCTTGAAGCTTTTTCTCATCCATTCCTGTTTTTATACCTAAGCCATGCATCAAATACAGCACATCATTTGTTGCCACATTTCCTGCAGCTCCAGGTGCATATGGGCAGCCGCCAAGACCTCCGATGGAACTGTCAAAACGAGTAATACCATATTCCATAGATTCCATTATATTAGCAATCGCCATACCTCGTGTATCATGGTAATGCATGATAATTTTCTCCTCTGGAAAACGCGCTAGAACGGCATCAAGTAATTCACTAACCTGAGATGGGACTGCTGTTCCTATCGTATCACCTAGGGATAAGTCATCCACTCCATAGTCAAATAGCTGTTCACAAACACGCACCACTTCTTCGGGTGAAATACTTCCTTCATATGGACAATCAAATACCGTAGAAACATACCCTGTCACATGTTTTCCTGCCTGCTTTGCTTCACGAATGACCTCACCTAAAACAGGATAGGTTTCCTTGATAGATTTATTAATATTTTTCTTATTATGGGTCTCACTTGCGGACATGAAGACGGAAGCACCATCGATGCCTGCTTCAAGCGCTAACGCCAACCCTTTCATATTTGGTACAAGTGCTGAATAGTTAACATTAGGATTCCGTTTTATTTTTTTGCCGACTTCATGAGCATCTGATAATTGCGGTACCCACTTTGGATGAACAAATGATGAATATTCAATTTCGCTTACACCTGAGTCCGATAACATATTAATCCAATTCACTTTGTCTGCCGTGGAAACACGCTTCTTTTCATTTTGCAAACCATCCCTAGGTCCAACTTCTTTGATTTGAACATTTTCAGGCCAACGTCCCATAAAGAATCCCTCCAATCTTTATTTTAAAACTTATGACTTAAATTTTTATCACTAGTTAATTATTGTATTCGTTTCTAATGGTGAGTGTTATTAAAATAAATCTCTGTTAGAAACAATGATTTTTTATATTATATTCAAGTAGGTTTACTTATATTCAACTTTGTTGAATACAGTTTATAATAAATTTTCTGTAAATGTCAAGTCTCTCGCTCGGAAGTCACAAGAAAAGTATTTTTGCGTAGAATTTACCTGCTGCAAGACGCCCATTCTGGATGATCAAATCCACCTCAAAATGAATATATACTCAAGTCATGAGCTAATACTAATAAAACAGAAATTAAAAGGTGTTTTTCAAAGGGGATAAATATGTTTTCTTTTCGAGGCGATGCTCATAAAATTTATTTAGAATTACGAGATCAACCTGACGTTAAACAGCATAAAGACATTCAAGAAACAGAAAAAATAAAAACCTATTATGAAACACTTGATAGCGAGGCACTTCAACTGGTCTACTACCGTATGATTAAGGAACAGGGCGGCATGGGAATTATACCGATTTTCGTTACTGCAGTACCTTGGCTTTTATTTTTATTTTCGGATAAGGTTCAGACAGTACTATTTAACAATGGCAGTTTTCTTTGGGCGATTTTTATATTCATTTATCTCGTCATACTAACGATAAGTACTATTTTTCATTTTAAAGAAAAGGCCTGGGCCGCTTTTCATATTGAAATTATTAAAGATATTTTAGAAAGTAGATTAGATATTTAGGGTAATAGGGATAAGGGAGATAGGGAGACTCTTATTGGATGAACACAACTTTTTCGCGAAAATGGAGGTAGAAAAAAGACGTGATTTTTCAATCAAGACTTCCTCAATTTTTACCTGCTTTACAACCATTGACTAAGCTAGATTCACTTGATAAAAAGATGCTCTTAACTAATTCTTTTTTGATAGAAAAAGAAAAGGAGCTCACAATGTATTATGCACCCCATAACGAATACATCAATACGGATGCACGTGTAGTGATCATAGGGATTACACCAGGCTGGAGCCAAATGAAAGCAGCATTTAATCAAGTGTTGGGTTTTTTGGATAAAAGTAATAATGAAGAGGAAATACTTAAACAAGCTAAAATAGCTGCTAGTTTCTCAGGTCAAATGCGCTCCAATTTAATTACGATGTTAGATCAATGTGGCCTCGCTGAAGAATTGGGCCTTAAAACGACAGAGCAGCTTTTTACAACATCCAGATCACTCCTTCATACAACATCTGTCATAAGATATCCTGTCTTTTATCATGGTAAAAATTATACAGGGCACACACCTACCGTTAACAAATCAGCCATGTTGAAACATTATGCCTATGAAATTTTTCCCGAAGAATTAAAAACTTTAAAAGAGGCTGCACTAATTATTCCGCTTGGAAAAGTAGCTGAACACATTATACATAGCGTTTGGGATGATTTTGGGGAAAACCATACTTATTTAGATGGCTTTCCTCACCCTTCTGGAGCAAATGGACATCGATGGAAGCAGTTTAAGCAAAATTATTCAAGTTTGTGCTCGGTTGTAAAAAAATGGGGTAATCACTGATATGAAACATCTGGCCGAATGAAATGAGGTAGGGCAGGGCTGTGGTGAGGCTGCGCGGGCTGACCCTGTAGCTGCGTGAGTGAGACTGTCTACCGCGCGAGTGAGCGATGTGGCTGCGCGAGCTAACCCAGTGCTATAGTACCATTAAAGTAGACACTAAAGAACCGCACTTAAGTAAAAAATGCTAGAATATTTATTTGGGGGCGAGGACAAATGAAGAAGTTAAGAAAATATCCATATGAATTAAAAAAACAAGTAGTTGAGTTATATTT
>DATGTS010000138.1:0-23553 GCA_035301745.1 Candidatus Avamphibacillus sp. | reverse complement strand
AAAGAAAATAGCTTCAAATAATAAGTTGAAAAACACAGAAGTGATTGCTCTTTTAGGCGTTTTATATCCAACAAAATATACAGATTTAAGAAAGGATTTTAAAAGATATTTAGATGACTCAGATCATATTTTAGCGAATGTCGTTGATTTAGAGATAAGCGATATTTTACACTCAATTATTAATTATTATCGACCTTATGTTAAGAAAATATATGATTCTATTGAATGGCCCTCAATCAAAAGTGATCCAAAGTCTTTGCAAGCATATTTAAAGTCAGAATATGAATTAGAGTCTAGTGTGGCAACAACATTATATTTTACCGATCAAATGAACAAATTTGATCTTACAGATGAGGAAAACCATTTATTATATGAACTAGCCATATTTGAATTGCTTAAACTTCACTCAAAAACTAATTCAAAAATCAAAGAATTAGAAGAAAAAAATAATAACATGAAAAATAAATATAATAATTTAATGAAACAAACGAAAACAATGAAACGTAACAAAGAAAATGAAATTTTAAATGTTAAAAAAATATATAAAGAAAAAATTAAGGATAAAGATCGTCTTATTAATTATTTGAAAAATCAAAGGGAACAAGAATTATATGAACAGTCAATACAAGTGAAGAAGTTAAATAAAGAGATTGAAAGTTTACAGGAAAGAATGTTCAGAGAAAAGCAAACATCTTATAATGTTATAAATAAAAAGGATAAGATATTGCTTTTTACTGATCGGGCTCATGAGTTTGACAAAATGGTTGAAAAAGAATTGCTAAAAGACTTGGAATCATTAGAAGAATACTTAATAAGTTATGATAATGATAATTTACTTTTTGTAGATGTGTTTGGAATGGGAACATCAAGTAAGCAAAAAATAAGACGGATGAGTAAAAAGAATAAGTCTAAAATTAAGATTTTAAATGGATCATCTCTGAATATTATAAGAAATATTATTTATTATATTGAAGGAGCAGGGTTAAATTGAAATTAAGTAAAAAACTAACAGTAGACCAAAAAAATCAATTAGAAAAAATGGTGTTTGTAGGACGATTAGCAAAGGAAGAGGAATTATCGTTAACTTTAATTGATCGAGCAATTACTTTTTCAACCACCTCTAACAAAATTACCTTTTATATAAAATGTTTATCCGAAGTACCTGAAAGTATAGAAGATCATTTTGAATATAAAAATAAAATATTTACGGCAACAACAAACAGTTATCAAAATAGAGCGTTAATGAGTAGAGAAGGCGTAGATTTTGACAGGTTAACACATATAGAATTGCAAGATGAGGTGCCGAAGTTATTTAAGGATAAATTAATCATCTTTCGTTTAGATCCAAAGGAGAATATGGTATATGCAAATATGGAGTCACTCGAAAGTGGTAAATCATTAGAACGATATTTTTCATTACCTGGTCCAAAGTTAAGAGCCTCTGAAGCTAGGAACGATCTGCATGACAAATTAGTTAAGGATCGTCGTCCGATTATACTAGAATATTATCCAAAAGTGCTTACTCCAACGCCCGAATTAATAATGTATGACAATCATATATACCATGTTGATTTAGAAAATAAGAGTAATCCAACAACTTATTTCCAACGTGAGCTTTCAGATGTAAAATATATAAAACTTTCAGAGGAAGAAATTGACTATTATTTGGATATTGTGTATGCAGATGAATTATCTTTCATCAGTTTGAAAAAATATGGTGAATTAATTGATGAGATAGAAGCTAATGGGAAAATACTTAATGAAGAAATCGATGATGCGGAAGCTTTGCAACAAACACAACAATCAACTACAACTGAACCGTCTAATGCTAGTAAATCGAAACAGAAAGTAGGAGATACAGATTATGAGAAAGTCCAAACAGATTCAGAATTGGAGTTTATTAATAAATTTATTCATATTGCCCGCTACCAATATCGACTTTATCATGAAGAAGAAGATTTGATTAACTTACATACAAGTATTAAGACAAATGCTATAACAGTTTTAGGCGGGATGTCTGGAACAGGAAAATCCCAATTAGCTAAGGCTTATGCAGATGCGTTAGAATTACCTGAAGAAAACTTAGCTTTTATCCCAATTTCTCCTTCATATCAAGAACCGGATGATGTTTTAGGATATTTAAATCCTCAAACAGGCGTTTACTATGAAAGTGAAACAGGATTAGTTGATTTGTTGTTGAGAGCTGAACAGGACCCAAATAATTTGTATATGGTTGTTTTTGATGAAATGAACTTATCTCAAGTTGAACACTGGTTTAGCGATTTTTTATCTTTGTTAGAATTAAAAAATCATCGTACTCTGAGCCTTTTTCATGAAAGTTCTCGAGTTATTAATGGTAATTATAAACCTAAAATTAACTTATATGATAATGTAATTTTTGTTGGCACAGTAAATTTTGACGAGACTACAAGATCCTTTTCAGATCGACTGCTTGACCGAGTAAATATGATTGTCCCAAAAAAGTTAAAATTTGCGGATACAATAAAATTTTACAATAATTTAGATAAAAATATTAAAAATGATTTTAATGATGTTCCTATTAATCGAAAAGTAATGAGAGATAGATGGGTTCATCTAAAAAATGTCGGTTTACACCATTTAACAACATCTGAGATACAAGTACTTGATGAAATTCATAAATTAATTAATGAAAAGGATCCTCAAAAAGGTGTTTCATTTAGAGTTGCATTGTCCATAGCGCGATTTATAACAAACTTGCCAAGAACACAAGATGAGACGATTATTAACAGAAAAAAAGCTTTTGATTATCAAATTAACCAAAGAATTTTAACAAAAATAAATGGAATTGATAGTTTTGTCGAACCTTTAGCTGGTCATTTTAATGGAGACAATTATATCGAGGGTTCTATTGCGAAGTTATTAAAGTCAGAACTGGCATCGAATGCTTCAGATTTTGAGCTATCTTTACAAACCCTTAAAAATAAAGCAAAAGAGTTGAGTATATATGGCTTTGCAAACTAATCCGTTCATTAATCTTTCAGAAAAAAATATTACCATTCAACTGAGAGTAGGAAATCATCTTAAAAAAATTGAACAATTAAGTAAGTCCCAACATTTAAGTCTTTTACAAGAGACAGAAATTACAATTAAGGAATGGCAAGAAGTTAGTATGAGAATTATACAGGATGGTTCATATCATATTAAGATCCAGTTGCCAGAAATAGAAAATCCTTACAGTTCTATAAATGAACGAATGAAATCCTATACAATTTATGAATTCGGAGCAAATAACTATTACCCATGGTCAAATGGAAAATATATTATAAAAGTTATGATAGATAATGAAACATATTATGGAATTTTACATGTATTATCAAAAAACATAACAGAAGATGAGTTTACAAATATGCATAAATATTTGGAAGAGCAGTTACAAGGAATTACGAAGAAATATACACATTTAACACAAGCTATTGACGAATCAATAGATGATCCTGCAGCTAACCAATTAGAATATTGGTTAATAAATTATGTAAACCGACTTATATCGATACTTATCTCGCTAGAAAACAATTATGTGACAACTCTTAAGAAAAACTACCAAATTGAGTCATTGCCAAAGCATTTGGATAGGAAAAGTATTCAATGGGCAACAGGTGCAAAAGGTAGTATATACGGTGAGAAAAAATATTATAATCGAAAATATAAATTAACAGCGAATTCCCGAGAAAATCAATATGTGAAAAAGTGTATTATGGTGATTTTAAAAACGATAAAAAAGGAGCAACAAAGACAACTTCGTAAATATGAATTAATGAATAATAGAGTAAACGATGCGAAGCGGCGTATTGAAATAATAGAAGATGGAATACGTAAATCAGCTAATAAAAGAAATATATCGAAAGAAGATATTTACAAAAGAAAGTTATCTAAACAAAATGCAGAACGGGAGCTTAAAGCCAAAGAAGAAAAAAGAAAAAGTATTTTAATGACATATTATAAATTAAAAAAAGGTTTTCAAAAACTAAACTATTTAATGAATAATACATTTTGGAAGTATGTAAAACCTTCATCACAAAATAGAGATATGAGATTTTCGAATAAGCACTATGGTCAATTTTATAAATTATGGCGAAACTTTCGAGATCTTTGTGGAAATTCTGTAAGTGATAAGGGTAAACCTCATAATAAAACAAGCGAATATGTGATGATTTCTACTCCAACACTTTATGAATATTATTCTTACTTTAAATTAATAGATATTTTACATGAGTTAGGGTTCAAACAATATGACCAAAGTAAAAATTTAAAGGCAGGCTATTTATTTTCTGAAATTTTACCTAATACTGTTATTCAATTTGAAAAAGAGAGTTTCCGTATTGATCTTGTCTATGATCAAGAAGTTCATTTTGGATCAACGGAAGCTATTCGCAGTGGAACTTACTTCTTCTGTCGATCTGCAAAACGCAGACCAGATATAAGAATTGATCTTTACATTTATGATAAGCAATTTAATGAATATATCTATCATTCATCAATGATTTTAGAGGTGAAATATAGACCATTAAAAAATATTTATTCAGAAGTCGGTTATACGGAAGAAATGTATCAATTAAATGGTTATCGTGTAATAAGAAGATACTGTCCATTTCGAGAGTCATTTATTCATAATGTTAGAGAGATTATTTGTGTGTATCCAGGAGATGATAAAGATATTTCTTTTATCTCGGAAGCAGGTATTTATTTAATATTAAGACCAAATCGGGAAAAAGAATTTCAAGATTATATAAGTGAACAAATTTCTACATGGTTGCATAACGTTCTTAAAGAAATTTAAAAAAGAACCTTTTCGAATCATATACATTCTTTTGTATATTTTTTGTCCTATCATAAGTTTTACAGATCGTCCTGTACATTCTTATCAGTATAAACAATTTAAGGATCCATTGTTGACATATGCGAGAAGTGTTTCATATAAATAACAAGAATCGACAAAACAAGAATTACAAATGATTTAGGACGAAAGTAACTATGACGATAAAATAAATCTTATTCAAAAATGGTTTATCAAACATCAGATTTTCCTCCCAAAAGACAAAAGAAAAACTCGTAAACTTTACCTGCAAATAGAGTTATCCGTTTATTTAGCAAATATAGAAGTAGCGTTGAAACAATTGCAAGCGTATCTTCCATTGATGAGACAGTACATATCGATTGATCATATTCCAATGTTATCGATGAAATTAGATTTTCGACCGTTTACAAAAGAAGCCATGACAGCTGTTATGTTCGGATATCGCTATGAAGAAATAGACGGAGAGTGATTCAGTATATGGTTTGTTGGCAGAGAATTGTTACATCAATGGCATCATTTATATGAGGAAGCGGATGAACGACAAGGTCCAGCTTTTATTTTACTTTCAGGAACGAGCTATGCTTCCCATTTATTACACTATCATATTGAACATGAACCTAATTGGTTATTGACTTCCATACAACAAAAGCCGAATTTGAAACAACAATTTTTACCCGTTTGAGATTCGAGAAATAATGAAGAACTTGTGATGATCTCTGGATCGAGATCTGAGGAAGAGCGAAATGAATCGATAGAAACAATGGTGATTGAATTAACACGAAACATTGAACAGGAACTTATTTACTGGACAGACAAAGATAGTCAATGAAGAGTGCTGTTAGTTGTGAATTCGTACGATGACGTAGACGTTGTTGGTAAAGTACTTGCAAAAATAGAGAAATGGAAGGGGCACGTTTATTCCAACATGGCAACTGATCGGCCGATTACTTAGAAATGGAAGCGATGCTAGAGTGTTTTATTGTGATTGGAAGTTTTTAACGGATGACGAAAAAGACGGCATGCTTTCCTATTGGGAAAAAATTATGCAAGAAACGGATGATCACATATTCAATTATCTATATGGTCCATTTAAAGAGAGTATTCAAGGTATTACGAAAGGAGAAGTGGATACTTTATGGATAAGTTAGAGCTTTTTAGTTTTCAATTAAATGAACGAACATTTGGACGAGAAACGATTTATCGTATACAACTACCAGATGCTTGGTATGATTACCTTAAAAGTTAGCAGATACATCCAAATAGTATGCAATGAAAATTAAATCGAAATCTTTAGAGAAAAAATTAAAAGTAATGTTTCTAAATATATTTTTCGTAAATTTCCATTATTCGTATATTTGATGGTTATTATCAGATGAACAAACGGATATCCAAATTTTAAATAAACTACGTTTAAACTGGTTTGCCAATGAAGAAAAGTGCCAGTAAGTGATTTACCAGAATCGATGAAAAATGTCGAATTGACATGGGAACCCATTAAAATTAAAGAAATATTACATGAAAAGCAAAACATCCGGTTTGACTTGATCCCTGCATTAATGGCCAGAAAATTTGCTCGTAAGAAAAGATATTTAAAGATTGATAAGGGATATTCTGGTGAGCTGCCGTTTGCACATGTTTGCTTTGATTCGACACACGAATGTATGAGTGAACTTATTGGAAAATGGTGAGACTCAAGGTTACTTTGCTTATGTCATTCGTTTTAAATATAAAACACGAGGCTTAGAACCGGAGCGCGGGATATTAAATGTTGAAATTGGAATGCGTCGTTTTTTACAACGTCCTATTCAAAATATATGGAAGATTGATTCGCGTTATGCTGGGTCTATTTTATTCGGTTTAAAAAATCAATTTTATGTTGATGAGACGATTCGATCGATGGTGCAGTTAAAATTTAAACGAATGGGAAATGTCATTCGCTGGAAAAAAGGATTTGGTTCCTTATTTGCTGATGTGATATTTAATAACAAGAAATATAGTCCGATGAGTATGATTCAAAATCCGATGAAATACCTTAAAAAATCAGATATGGTATCTCTCGTTGTATATTCAAATCAAGTATATAAAGGGGGTAATCAAAGTAGAGTGCAACTTGGTGTTGGACTACCGGAAAAATGGGTATTATTTAACCTTGTTCGAGATACGTTTCCATCCTTACAAAGCTAGATCATTATGATGAGGTTCCGGGATGGTCTTTTAGTAAAAAAGTTTCCGCTTTGTCATCCTTATGAAGAGGGGACAAAAATTCGTCTTGAAGTGTGGAGTGAGAATGATTTAAAATCGGAACTCGTTCAAGCGTTACAATCAGTAGACGATGATAAGGTTGGACTTTCATTAATCGAGATTGATCAACCGGAAAAATATATGGATGGAGGTGATCCAAAACAAGCGCTTCGAACAGGTTTTGCAAAATCAAGAAGGATTACGCAATTTATACATCCTGAAAAAGAAAATGAAACCGAAAAACAACGAAGACATCGTTTAATGAATAGTTTCTTTGATTTGTTAACAGACATTAATTTTTTCCAAGTCGCTTTCGCAAATTAGATCTTACAGACGTGTATCTTTCGTTTAGTTGGATTGAGGGAAACTACCGTCGAAAATTATCTGTTATGACAAAATTGGAAAAAGGGAAAACAGATGTCGGACATGATACTTGATATTACTTCCAGAAGCCCTATTACATACAGCAACGATTCGGGAAAACAAGATATTAACAAAAGGGAATCGAAATAATAATTATGAAGGAAAGCAACGGCTTTTATCTTTTTTTAGAAAGAGATTAGAAGAAACGCTCGAACAAACCGATAAACCTATAAAATTATTCATCGATGCACGCCTTCGGTTATGGTGGGATCATTTAAAAATGGGATGATTTCGCCACATCAACTCCCATTTAAACTCAATCGATCACTTGATAAAGATCGTATACAAGTAATACGTGTGAATGAAACAGATGAAGTGCCACAACATCGTGTAAATCCACACGGAGAAGAAAAAGAAAATTTCCGAAGCGGACTTTTTATAGATAAAGCTGGAATCTATTACTCGTTAGAGGGAAGACCTGATACGATGAGATTCATTTATCCTACTGATCAAAAATTTAAAAATCAAGAAAAATTTCTACGTCAACCGCGATTAGTTGAATTCATCCCTTTAGGAAAGCTTGATAAACATGAGAGAGATGAATTTACCAAAATTGCACATAAAATGCGCCGTTTAAACATTGTTTATTATTTTCTAACCATTTTACCGTACCCTCTTCACATCATCCGATCATTAGAAAAATACTTGTCTTTTATTGATTCAAGTTACATAGCATGTGAGTTTGAAGATGATATAAAAGTTCCTCATCAATTGGAATTGCCATTAGAGTTTTGAACATGATTACTACTTTAGAAAGAAAACATGTAGGATATTAAATGTAAACGCCGTATAAAGGGGGAGAAGGATTATTCTAAAAAATTTCTATTGAAATTTTTCCGATGATCTGTGAAATTTGCTGATATATAAATGAAGTTAAAACCCTCTTTACTGCTACAAGGAAAGAGTATTTTGTTTCAAATGCAAGAAGTGTTGTTCATTTTCACGTATATATGTATTTAAAATATTGACTTCATTTCATAAGCATTTATGAAAGGATGAAAATCATTGCGTAAAAGACCCTTTACGATTCAAACTTTTTTTCCTAGCGGAGATACGCGAGGCTATAGCATTAGTCAGATTCCGACTCGGACGATTCAAGCGATTTTTATTCCGAGAATAGAATTAGAGCAAGCGATCACGAACCGGACAGAACTGAGCTATAACGGACTATATTTTTTGTTTGAAGAAGAAAGATTTTTTGCAGAAGATATGGGAAATGTCGCTTACATAGGTGAGAGTGAAAATGTTGCTACACGTTTAAGAAATCATCACAAGGAAAAAAATGAGTGGAAGGTTGCAGTAGTATTTACAACAACTGGTGAAGAAAATCAATTAACAAAAGCAGATATTAAATATTTAGAAAGTTACTGTTACCAAAAGGCACTGGAAGCAGGAAGATATGACGTAAATCAAAATAAACCGACGAGATCCTTCGTGCATGAGGCAAGGGAAGCAGATTTAATGGATATGTTTAATTCGATCTCTGATTTACTTACATTTATGGGCTTTCCAATCTTTGTGCCGAATGTAAATAAAGATGAAATGCGTACAATCGATCATTTGTATTATATGACGAATCGAGGATCAAATGGAACAGCGATCTACTCACAAGATGGAATGACTGTTTTAAAGGGGTCACAAACGGCCCCAAATCCTACAAAAAGTTTTCCGAATACAAAGTTATACAATGAATTAAAGGCATCAGGTGTAATTGATGAAGGAGGTACTTTTACAAAAGACTACACATTTACTTCACCTTCTTCTGCTGCTTCGATTATTTGTTTAGCTTCAGCTAATGGTTGGGCGATGTGGAAAAATAAAGGCGGAAAAACATTAGATGAATGTGTGGTTAGGGAATAGATTTTGGAAGGATGATTAGTTTGTTTTTTAGTATGAAAAATTTAATCATTTGAACAGTTTCACCCTACATTGTGAACTCGTAAGAGTGACTGAAATCATTAGATTTTCATTGGTTGTATCCGCATAATTTTCTTTTATATTATGTGAATTGCTTTTACATTCCTCGTTAATATTGTTTCTGAACTCTTTCGATTTTTGAAGACAGCCTTTATCCCTGTATCAACTCAGGTTTTGAGTTGATACAGGGATGTTCGGCTTGTCTTGTTTATGACTGGGTTTCGATAAGTTCGCTAACATCCATATTGTGTTACCATTATCATGTTTGATGTGTTGTTCGTACGAATGATATATTTAATTGTTTTAAAGAAAGTACAATTCATAATTATATCGTTTTTTCAATATTAGAAACCACTTTGTAGTACGTCATTTGATAGATGATCTGTTCCATACTGTGATTAGATGTTTTTACTGATCATTGAGTAGACCTAAGTAGTGTGTAAAAATATTATTTTGCAAGTTCAAAGAAATTTTCAATGGTAAATGAAACTGCCCCTAGTGCAGCAGAATGGGACGTTAACTTAGCAAAATCAATAGATAAGTCTTTTTGGTTAAAATGCATTGCTTGATCTCTAATTTTATTTTTTAAGGGTTCACGAATCCATTGTTCAGCCGAAGTGATTCTGTTACCAATAATAATTTGTTCCGGATTAAACGTGTTTATGATATTGTTAAGGCCTATTGCTATATGGCTACCAATTTCTTGAAATAAGTTAATTATTTTTTCGTTTCCTTCTTCTGCTAGAGATAGTAAAGTATCTAATGATAGTTCTTCCTTTGTTGTGTGGTTGATTCCAAGGTGTTTGGCTTTCTTGATCAGTGCTTGTTCAGATGCATATAGTTCCCAACAACCAACATTGCCACATCGGCATCGATCTCCATTGTAGTTGATCGTCATATGGCCAATTTCCCCAGAAAAACCATTATTTCCTTTATATAGCTCTCCATTTAAAATTAAACCGACACCAATTCCTATTCCAATACTAACATAGATGATGTTTTTGGATGCCTTCCCAACGCCTAATTTTTTTTCACCGTAAGCACCCATATTTGCCTCATTTTCAATGACAATAGGGATTTGATATTTTTCTTTTAAGAGTTTCTTTAAATCGACATCTTTCCAACCAAGATTAGGTGCTAACAAAACTTTCCCATACTTATTAACAATTCCTGGCACACCTATTCCCATTCCAATTATTCCATAGGGACTATCCGGTGCTTTATTTATTAAAGAGTCAATCATATGAAATAAATGGTTGATAAGTTCATGGTCTCTTAATTGTCTTAACTCAACATATTCTTCATTATAAATATTTCCTTCTAGATCTGTTAAGACACCGAGAAGGTAGTTAACCCCTAGATCGATTCCGATTGAAAATCCAGCTAATTTGTTGAAAAGTAACATCACAGGTCTACGGCCACCACTCGATTTACCCGGACCTGATTCATAGATTAACTCTTTATTTATTAAATCAGTGACTAAAGAAGATACTGTTCCTTTGTTCAAACCGGTTATGTTTGAAATATCAGCTCTAGAGATCGGAAATTCTTTCCTGATTACATCTAATACTAATGATTGATTTTGTTTTTTAACGACATATTGGTTCCATGTTTTTTTCAAATGTATACCTCCTCGTATATTATATTCAGACATAATTTTTTATCTGTATCTTCCGTTACTTTTCCTTTTAGGTAGACGCCTTCTGCAGGCACGGCTTCAGCTTTCAAATCAAGCCTGAAGGGTTGATTTAGGGATCTTCAGCTCGTGCTGTTCCCGGAGGAATCACCGCCTACGCTCAAAAAAACTCTACCTACGATAAATCAATATATTTCTAAATACAAAATTATGTTAAAAACTCCTTGGACGTTGCGGGATATTCCTAGAAGATGATTGTAAGGATCATTTGGGACAATTCTTTTCCTCCTTGCCGTGTTAACCGTACGATAAAGATTATTTCCCAGTGTATGTTTTGACCTACAAACACACATGCTGTACACCTTGATTATTGAACCTAGATGATAGTAGCTCTAGGGCGGCTTTGAGTGCAAGGATAGTACTTATACACGAGGCTGCTGTTTAACGTTCACATTAGGGATATCCTGGAGCGTCCAAGATATAAGTTTCAATGATCCTAAAGCGGGTGTGTGTTAATCCCATGAAGTTAATTGTTGGTTTAGATGTTAGTTCTTTTGATATCAAGGTCTGTTTTTTAAATGGCGAAGATGATCAATTGAGTACCTTCACAGTCGATAATGACTTACCTGGCGCTACAAAGCTAAGGGATGAGATTCTTCATGCTGTTCAAGGCGAATCCGTTAGTGAATTAAGAATTGGCCTTGAATCGACGAGTGTGTATAGTTTTCATCCATCTATGTTTTTGCACAATGATGAATTTATTCAATCACTTGATGGCCAAGTGTTTGTTGTGAATCCAAAGCAAATAGTGAACTTTAAAAAAGCTATAGTGACATGGATAAAACAGATTCTATCGATGCGATATTAGGTACTTCTATTACACTCATTCGCACATTTGAAAAACAAATTAAAGATCTCGATAAAACAAATGAAAAAATCATGAAAGGTGTACCCCAAACACTACAAACGATCCCTGGTGTTGGACCAGTATTTACAGCTGGCATTATCGCTGAAATCGGTCAAACTGAACGCTTCGAAAAAGAAGCGAAAATTGCTAAGTACGCTGAGCTGTATTGGCGAAAACACCAATCGAGACGTTTTACAGCAGATGAGACATCCTTATCGCGTAGTGGTAATCAGTATCTCCGATACTACCTTACCCATGTCGCCAACTCGGTTAGAAGGCAGAT
Organism: Candidatus Avamphibacillus sp.; assembly: GCA_035301745.1. Classification (GTDB taxonomy): domain Bacteria; phylum Bacillota; class Bacilli; order Bacillales; family Amphibacillaceae; genus MSJ-26. Next base: position 11,309 of record DATGTS010000138.1, on the reverse strand, counting down.
CCCTGAATACAGTGATTATTACGCTAAAAAGTACCAAGAGGTACCTAAGCATCAACATAAAAGAGCCCTCGTCTTAACTGCAAGAAAATTTGTGCGTTTGGTGGATGCGCAACTACGCAAAAACCAAATTTACACGCCTAAAGGAGCGTCATAAATGATGCATAAATAGATTCAAAATCCTTTGTCTATTTACCAGTAATTACCATGTTTTTACTGGTCCAACTTAGGGTTGTTTTTCTAAGTAAATTGTACCTTGATCATCAAATAATTATTTAATTTCTTCTTGACATATTACCGCAGGTCTTAGTGGCAAACTGTTTTTAAGCGTGTCTTCATTATAAAATGAAGACTAATTTTATAATAACAAACAAAACTTAGTTTATCTACTGGACAAACAAAGAATTATTTGTTATTATGAAAGCGATTTAAAATATAAGGGAAAGGAGAAGACTCAATGAAAAAATCTCTTAGATTAGGGGCGCTTTTAACGATGTTTTATGTTTTGGTATTTTTTCTCGTGGCCTGTGGTCAAGATGCAACAAACAATAATAACAGTAATGGGGCTAATAACGGGGAAATAAATGATTCGAATTCTTCACAGGAAAGCGATATTAAAATTGGATTATCCGTTGTAGATTTAAAGCTGGAACGATGGCAACATGACAGAGATATTTTTACGGAACGTGCGGAAGAATTGGGAGCAGAGGTGTTGGTTCAATCTGCTGATGGTGATGAGGAAAAACAGTTGTCACAAATTCAAAACATGCTTTCACAAGGTGTAGATGCAATCGTTATCATCGCAGTCAATTCTGATTCATTGGCACCTGTAGTGGATCAAGCGGACGAAGAAGATGTAAAAGTTGTAGCATATGATCGTATGATTAACAATACATCAATAGATGCGTTTGTTTCTTTTGACAATGAGCGTGTAGGGGAAATGCAAGCTGAATATTTAGTAGAGGAAGTCCCAAAAGGAAAATATTTTTTACTTGGTGGTTCTAAAGTAGACAATAATGCTCACATTGTTCGAGAAGGACAAATGAATGTATTAGAACCATACATAGAAAGTGGGGATATCGAAATTGTTGGAGATCAGTGGGCTGATAAGTGGTCATCTGAAGAAGCTTTAAATATTGTTGAAAATGCATTAACGGCTAACAATAATGATATTGATGCGATTGTGGCTTCAAATGACAGTACTGCTGGAGGTGCCATACAAGCTTTAACTGCACAAAATCTTGATGGTGAAGTTGCTGTATCAGGACAAGATGCTGATCTTTCGGCTGTCAAAAGAATCGCTGAGGAAACACAATCAATGACTATTTATAAGCCTATTGAAGAAATTGCAACAAAGAGTGCTGAAGTGGCTGTTGAATTGGTGAAAGAGGGAAGTATTGAAACCGATAAAACAATGAATAATGAAGCGGTGGATGTTCCATATGTTCAACTTGAACCGATCCAAGTGACGAAAGATAATTTGATCGATACAGTTATTGCAGATGGATTTCATTCTTTTGAGGATGTATATGAAAACGTTCCCGAAGATGAACGACCGGAAAAACCAGAATAATATTTGCGGTTTCTACAACTTTTAAAGAATGTTTACCAATAATTCTCGACTTTACCTTTCTAATTAAGGGGAGTAATCTCCCCTTATAGACATTGATCTCGATGGGGGATTGAATAAATGGGTAATTATGCATTGCAAATGAAATCAATAACAAAGGAATTTCCCGGTGTAAAGGCTTTAGATCATGTGAATTTTTCAGTCAAAAAAGGTGAGATTCATGCATTATGTGGCGAAAATGGTGCGGGAAAATCTACCTTAATGAAAATTTTAAGTGGTGTTTATCCATATGGCTCCTATGATGGGAAGATTATTGTAAATGGAGAAGAAGTACAATTTAATAGTATCAAAGAATCACAGGATGCGGGGATTGCGATTATTTATCAAGAGTTAGCGCTAGTTGCAGAACTGACCATTGCTGAAAATATTTTCCTCGGTAGTGAATTGATGAGTGAGACAATGATCAATTGGAACTATTTATATGCTGAAGCACAAAAATGGCTTTCAGAAGTTGGGCTTGATATTGATCCTCAAACAAAACTCAGTGATCTAACAGTCGGAAAACAGCAGTTGATTGAAATTGTTAAAGCTCTTACAAAAAATGCACAAATTTTAATTTTAGATGAGCCTACTTCTGCATTAACAGAAAGTGATACAAAAATTTTGTTGGGTATTTTAAAAGATTTACAAGCAAAAGGTGTTACCTGTATATATATATCTCACAAGCTTGATGAAATCATGGAAATATCTGATTCAGTAACTGTATTAAGAGATGGTCAAACAATCAGTACTGACCCAATTCAGGATCTTACGGAAGATATGATTATCGCCAAAATGGTTGGTAGAAAATTAACAGAGCTTTTTCCCTATGAAAAACGTAACATAGGTGATGAGCTATTAGTTGTTCGTAATTACTCGTTTGTTGATGATTCAACAGATAAAATACTTGTTCAAGATATATCTTTTACGCTCAGAAAAGGTGAAATTTTAGGTTTTTCGGGATTAATGGGGGCCGGAAGGACAGAACTGTTTTTTAGTTTGTTCGGTGGATATACCGGGAGAAAAACTGGTGAAATTATTATGGAGGGAGAAGAAATAGATATTGGGGATAGTGCCGATGCTATTCGCCATGGAATTGCCTATGTTTCGGAAGATCGGAAAAGATATGGATTGATTCCTGAGATGGAAATAATTAAAAACACAACACTTGCATCACTCGATAAAATCAAAACGAATCATATTCTTGATTCTTATCTTGAATTAAAAAAAGTTGAAGAAATCTCTAAAAGAGTTAATTTAAAAGCCCATAGTTTGGAAGCTAAAGTTACGCAGTTAAGCGGTGGTAATCAACAAAAGGTAGTTTTAAGCAAGTGGCTACTAACTGATCCGAAAGTTTTAATCCTTGATGAACCAACTCGGGGGATTGATGTAGGTGCAAAACGTGAAATTTTTAAAATAATAGTAGAACTTGCAAAGCAAGGAATGGGGATTATTATGATTTCCTCCGAGTTACCTGAGGTATTAGGAATGTCTGATCGAATTGTCGTGATGTCTGAAGGGATGATAACAGGAGAGCTTTTCAGAGAAGAAGCGACACAGGAAAAAATATTAAAGTTGGCTACGATTAGGGGGTAATGACATGCGGACAGAAACAGATGCAGAAAAGAAACTAGATTCACGACTACGTTTTAAATTTAATTTTCAGTCCTACGCATTAATCCTTGCTTTGATTTTAATTGCCATTCTGTTTGGAGCATTGACACAAGGTGAGTTTTTATCGGCACGTAACTTATCCAATCTATTCACACAAATGACGGTTATTTCAGTATTGAGTATTGGAATGACATTTGTTATTGTTTCTGCACATATCGATCTTTCGGTTGGATCATTGGCTGGTCTAACTGGAGGAATAGCAGCAATTTTGCATGTTTGGTTTGACTGGAATACAGGTATAGTTGTGTTAATCGCTATTCTTGTAGGTGCACTTCTCGGGTTATGGCAAGGATGGTGGGTGGCTTACAGAGCCGTCCCTGCTTTTATTGTTACATTGGGTGGCATGTTAATATTTAGAGGAATATTAATCGGGATAAGTAAAGGCCAGACCATTTCTCCATTAGATGATAGTTTTAAGATGATTTCCAACAGTTATCTTCCCTATTATATCGGATATTCTCTAGCTGCCATTGGAATTTTCCTATTATTTATTTTTCGTTGGATCAATCGAAATAAACGTAAGAAAATGGGTCTGAAATTATCCCCATCGGTTCTGGATTATGGTAAATTAGTAGCTTATGCAATTGGTATTCTTGTTATAACCTATATGCTTAATCGCTATTACGGTATACCAGTTCCATTATTGATTGTCATAGCATTAGCTGGGATTTTTATCTTCATTTCAAGCAAAACTTCATTTGGAAGAAATATCTATGCTATTGGTGGTAATGAGGAAGCTGCTGCATTGTCAGGGATTAATATTAAAAGAAAAACATTATCTGTTTTTGTCATTATGGGTGCACTGGCAGGTATTGCTGGTGTCATTTTAACAAGTAGATTAAACTCTGCTACGACGAGTGCCGGCGAAATGTATGAATTGGATGCGATTGCTGCTTGTGTCATTGGCGGGACTAGTTTATCCGGTGGTCGTGGAAATATTGTAGGTTCTATTATCGGAGCGCTTATTATGGCAAGTATCGATAATGGCATGAGTATGATGAATATTGATACGTTTTGGCAACATATCGTCAAAGGACTTATTTTAATCTTGGCAGTATGGTTAGATATTACTAGTAAGAAAAAATAAATAGTTTATAGATTTTCTTAAGTGATCAATAAAAACTTTCATAACAATTTAGGAGGAATAAATCATGTCATATTTTAAAAACATTAACAATATCGAATATGAAGGTCCAAAATCGACTAATCCATACGCTTTTAAATTTTACAATCCTGAAGAAAAAGTAGGCGACAGAACGATGGAGGAAATTTTGCGGTTTAGTGTTGCTTATTGGCATACGTTTACGGAGGATTTATCAGACCCATTTGGAGTTGGGACTGCTATTCGAACATGGGATACGTTTAAAGGAATGGATTTAGCGAAGGCAAGAGTAGATGCAGCTTTTGAGTTTTTTGAAAAACTGAATGTTCCATTTTTTTGTTTTCATGATGTCGATATTGCCCCAGAAGGTGATACATTACGAGAGACGAATCGAAATCTCGATACAATCGTAGCGATGCTTAAAGACTATATGAAAGATAGTAAAACAAAGTTACTTTGGAATACTGTTAATAACTTCACCCATCCACGCTTTGTTCATGGAGCTGCAACAAGTAACCATGCAGATGTGTTCGCATATGCCTCTGCTAAAGTAAAAAAAGGTTTGGAAGTCGGTAAAGAACTAGGAGCTGAAAATTATGTATTCTGGGGTGGCCGTGAAGGTTATGAAACATTACTGAATACAGACATGAAATTAGAATTAGATAACTTAGCTCGTTTTTTACATATGGCAATTGATTATGCAAAGGAAATAGGCTTTGAAGGGCAATTGTTAATCGAACCGAAACCGAAGGAACCAATGACACACCAATATGATTTTGATGTGGCAAGTGGTTATGCCTTTTTACAACATTATGATTTACAAGATCATTTTAAATTTAACATTGAAGCAAATCATGCGACATTAGCTGGCCATTCCTTTGAGCATGAGTTACATTATGCGAGAGTAAATAATATTTTAGGATCTGTAGATGCAAATCAAGGTCATCCATTGTTAGGATGGGATACAGACGAGTTTCCATCCGATTTGTATGCAACAACATTAAGCATGTATGAGATTTTGAAAAATGGTGGATTAGGTAGAGGAGGATTGAATTTTGATGCGAAGGTTCGTCGGGGATCTTTTGAGCAAGAAGACTTATTCCGCGCTCATATAGTAGGTATGGATAGTTTTGCTGTTGGTTTAAAGGTTGCCCAACGCCTCCTCGATGATCAAGTTTTTGAAAATATTTTAACTGAACGTTATAAGAGTTTCAAGGAAGGGATTGGAAAAGATATTATTGAAGGAAAGACAGATTTCCATAAGCTTGAGGAGCATGTGTTAGATTTAACAGATATTGACAATCAGTCCGGTCGTCTTGAAGAAATTAAAGCAACGATTAATCAATATTTATTAACAACTTTCGCGGAGATTTAAGAATATGGAGGTGTTGTTATGAAATATGTGATAGGTGTTGATTTAGGAACAAGTGCTGTAAAAATACTACTTGTAAATATGTATGGAGAAATCGTTCAAAAAGTTTCTAAACCATTACAAATTTTTCAACCGAAAACAGGCTATAGTGAGCAACATCCAAATGAGTGGGTAGATCAGACAATTGCAGGACTGTCTGATCTTTTAGATAAATTTACAGGAGATCCAGCAGATATTGAGGGGATAAGCTTTTCCGGTCAAATGCATGGGCTCGTCTTACTTGATAAGGATCAACAAGTGTTACGACCCGCTATCCTTTGGAATGATACACGAACAACGGAAGAATGTAAAGAAATATATGAAAAGGTTGGAAAAGAACGATTATTAGCGATCACGAAAAATCCTGCTTTAGAAGGATTTACACTCCCAAAGATTTTATGGGTGAAGAAGCATGAACCAGAGATTTTTACTAAAGTTGATAAATTTGTTCTGCCAAAAGATTATGTAAGGTTCAAACTAAGTGGAGCACTTCATATGGACTATTCCGATGCCGCTGGGACTCTTTTATTAGATGTTTCTCAAAAAGAATGGAGTAACGAACTGTGTGAATTGTTGGATATTAATATAGATATTTGTCCACCATTAGTAGAGTCGACAGATGAAACAGGTAAGATAACTTCACAATATGCAAGATTGACAGGTCTTCCGAAGTCTACTCGTATTTTTGCGGGTGGGGCAGATAATGCTTGCGGTGCCATTGGAGCAGGTATTTTAGAAAAAGGAAAACTTTTATGTAGCATTGGAACATCTGGTGTAGTTGCTGCTTACGAGACGACAGGGGCAAAAGATTTTCAAGAAAATATCCATTATTTTAATCATAGTGTTCCAGATGCTTATTACTCTATGGGTGTGACTTTGGCAGCCGGTTATAGTTTAACATGGTTTAAAGATACGTTTGCACCTGAAAAAAAAATTGATGAGTTATTGTCTGAAGTTGACTCAGTACCCCCTGGATCGAATGGTTTGCTTTTTACACCTTATTTGTTGGGAGAACGGACACCACATGCAGATGCTACTATTCGAGGAAGTTTTATCGGTATAGATAGTTCCCATGAAAGAAAACATTTCGTTAGGGCAGTTTTAGAGGGAATTACATTATCCCTCAATGAATCAATACACATTTTCCGTGAACAAGGGAAAAAAGTAAATTCAATTATTTCAATCGGTGGTGGTGCCCAGAACGAGCAATGGCTTCAAATTCAAGCAGATATCTTTAATGCGAAAATTATAAAGCTGTCAAATGAACAAGGACCTGGAATGGGGGCTGCTATGCTGGCAGCGATTGGATGTAATTGGTTTACTTCTTTACAAGAATGTGCGGGTAAATTTTTAGCTGTTCAACAAACATTTATACCTAATCCAGATAATGTAGAACAATATGAAAAACTATTTTCTGTATATCGAGAGATTTATGGGCAAACAAAAAGAATCAATCAAGCTTTATACAATTACCGAGAGTAAAGGCCCTTAGTGAATCTAATTTTATATATAGCTTCAAAATAATAGATTTTTACTGAAATAAATCATTAAAGGTTTTATTGAGCAAAGCAAAAAGTGATGCCGATCTTTTTATATGTTTTAGATGGACATGATCAAGATCTCCCCCCTGAAATTGGGAAGGAGATCTTGTGTTATTAATCCTTAATTACGATAAAAAAATTTAAATATGTCATAAATATGTAAGCGTTTACTATTGTAATTATTATTGAAATCAAGTATGATAGATTCAAATTAGAAACCGATTACAAAACTAGTTCAAAATGTCATATCTGTTAATTTTTCAAACGAAATTATTGTACTTACATCGTTTTAAACACAATGCTCTAAATATAGACCATACCAAATTTCCCCATATCCTTTTTATGAAAAATATCACATTTCCTCTATTAATTAGTTTTCATTGTTATAGAGACTTAAATCAATTTTCAATATTTGTTTCAAGGTCAGATTTAGCAAATACAGATATTGTATCAAAATGATCAGATGATATTTATGATGATAACTTAAGAGTTATTCAAAAAGAACTTTATATACTAAAAATATAAGGCGGTGGTTTATAGGTAATCATTTATCTGTTTCCCCCTATCCAATAAAAAGTTAACTTTAAAGAAATATATTTTAAGGAGGAGCTTATATGAGTATACCCAAAGAACAAATTTTATGGATGTATGAGACTATGGTTAAGAGTCGGTATTTTGAAGAGACGATGGAAGAAGTATACATGGAAGGGAAAACACCAGTTTTTAATATTGGGGCAGGAATTGTTCCAGGTGAAATGCATTTATCAAATGGTCAAGAGCCTGCTGCTGTTGGAATTTGTGCACATTTAACAGATCAAGATGTTGTATCATCCCCCCATCGCCCACATCATCATGCAATTGCAAAAGGTGTGGATCTTAAAAAAATGACAGCTGAAATGTTTGGCAAAAAAACAGGTCTTTCAAAAGGTAAAGGTGGTCATATGCATTTATTTGATCCAGACGTGAAATTTGCTTGTAGTGGAATTGTTGCTTCGGGTATTCCACATGCAGTTGGAGCTGCTTTAACAGCAAAGAAGCGTAAAACGAATGCTGTTGCGGTAGCTTTTATAGGTGAAGGTGCTGCAAACGCTGGTGCTTTTCATGAGTCATTGAACTTAGCTTCCCTATGGAATTTACCTGTAATAGTCGTTATAGAAGATAATAAATATGGAATATCTGTTCCGAAGGATGTTGCAACTGCTGTTGATTGGAATGATTTACGTGCGGGAGCGTATGGGATCGTTGGTGAGCGTGTTGAAGATAATGATCCTTTAGAGATGTATCGTGCTTCTGATCGGGCTGTAAACCGAGCGCGTAATGGCGAGGGACCGACAATTATCGAAATAGAAACATATAGATATTTAGGACATTTTCAAGGCGATGCTGAAATTTATCGGGATGATGGTGAAGTTTCAAAATTACGAGAAAATGATCCAATTGTAAGATTAAAAGATTATATTTTATCAAAAGGAATAGTAAATGAAGAATATTTAAATGAACGGGAGCGGTATGTTAAGTCTTTGGTAGATGAAGCATATGAGTATGCTAGGGAAAGTGAATATCCTGATCCAGAAGATGCGTTGGAAGATTTATTTGTTCATTCATAAAAATAAGGGGGAAAATGAAAAATGGAAACGGCAAATAAGCAGCGTCTATTAACTGGAAATAAAGCTATGGCTGAGGCGATAGCTAAAGAAATGGAAAAAAATGAGGAAGTTTTTGTGATGGGAGAAGATGTGGGGGCATATGGTGGAATTTTTGGATCAACGGAAGGATTATTAGAAAAGTTTGGACCAGATCGGATTATGGATACACCGATTTCAGAAACTGGCTTTATTGGTGCAGCGATTGGGGCAGCCCAAGAGGGCATGCGTCCAATTGTCGAATTAATGTTTGTTGACTTTTTCGGTGTATGTATGGATCAAATATATAATCATATGGCAAAGATTCCCTACATGTCAGGAGGAAATGTAAAACTTCCGATGGTTCTTATGACAGCGGTAGGTGGAGAATACAATGATGCAGCACAACATTCTCAAACCTTATATGCCACTTTTGCTCACCTTCCAGGAATGAAAGTAGTTGCACCAACTACTCCTTATGATTTAAAAGGAATGATGACCTCCGCTATTCAAGAAGATGATCCTGTTGTGTTCATGTTTCATAAAACATTACAAGGATTAGGTTGGATGGATCAGCTTGATGCTTCGGTTGGACATGTACCTGAAGAATCTTACACAGTTCCCCTAGGGAAAGCAAAGGTCGCTCGTGAAGGTTCTGATGTGACAATTGTCAGTATTCAAATGATGACTGTTTATGCGCTTGAGGCAGCAGAAAAATTGGCCGAAGAAGGAATTCATGCAGAAGTGATTGATTTAAGATCGTTAGTTCCGTTAGATAAAGAAACGATCTTAAATTCAGTTGAAAAGACACATCGTCTTTTAGTTGTTGATGAAGATTATTTATCTTATGGAATGACAGCGGAAATAAGTGCTGTTGTAGCAGAAGAAGCGTTGTATGAACTTGACAGTCCGATTAAAAGATTAGCAATTCCTGATGTTCCTATCCCATATAGTAGACCATTAGAGCAATTTGTGGTACCAAGTGCAGAAAAAATATATCAAGAAGTAAAACAAATGTTAACTGATGAATAAATACACTTAAGGAGTGCAAACAATGACCGAAATTAAACTCCCAAGACTTGATGATGATATTGATGAAAGTGTAGTGATATTTTGGCATAAACAAGTTGACGATTATGTGAAAAAAGGTGATATATTAGTTGAAGTCCAAACGGAAAAAGCAGTAACTGAGCTTGAATCTGAGGCAAATGGGGTACTTACAGAAATCAAAGTGAAACGCGGAGAAGTAGCATCAGTCGGAGATGTTTTATGTATCATAGGAGATGAAGTTTCTCAAGAAAAAACAGGTGAAACAAGCGAGATGGGTAAGGAGGAAAAAGTTAAGGAAAAACGCCCCTTTGTTCGTGTAGCACCTCGTTTACGAAGGATCGCAAAAGAATTAAATGTCGATTTAGTAGAAGTACAAGAAGCAATCGGAGAAGAGAAAATAACTGAAGAAGATATCCGAAACTTTGCATCAATAGACGCTAATGGTAAAGGTGAAAAGTTAACGGGTATTAGAAAGACGATTGCAACACGGATGAGAGAGAGCTTGCAACAGACAGCGCAGTTAACCGAGACAGCTTATGCTGATGTGACAAACTTATCATCGTTAAGAGAACACCAAGATGTAAAAATGAGCTGGAATACCTGGATATTATATGCTGTTATACAATCATTACAGAAACATCCTTATATGAATGGGACTTATGAAAATGATCTTTGGAATTTATCTGAAGACGTTCATTTAGGTATAGCAACGGATGTTTCTGAAGGATTAGTTGTTCCAGTTGTAAAAAATGCCCATAAGTTATCATTGGAGGAATTAGATGAGGAAGTGAAACGTCTCGTCCAAGCAGCCCATGAGAAAAAACTGACATCAGATCAACTTTCAGGCAGTACATTTACGGTTACAAATTTAGGGGCATATGGAATACATTTTTTCACACCGATTATTAATCCACCTGAAGTTGCGATTCTTGGTTTAGGTCAAATTGAAACATATCTAACATTAGATGTGGGAGAAGTCGTAGAGAAAAAACGGGTACCATTAAGTTTAACTTTCGACCATCAAATCATAGATGGTGCACCTGCTGCTCGATTTTTAAAAACTCTTACAGAAAGTCTTGCTTATCCAAAAAACATTTAAATTTATTCATAACTTGAAAGAGACCGTTGAAAATTTTATTCAACGGTCTTATTTTACATGATATGGTGGATTGTATAATCAAGTTAGCCACCTATACAAGATGATAGATAAAAATAAAAATGTCATGTGAATTCTGCTATATTGAAAGTACCAACAATCCATATAGGAGTGAATTCACATGACACAAGTTAATCATAACACAAA
>DATGTS010000137.1:0-6448 GCA_035301745.1 Candidatus Avamphibacillus sp. | reverse complement strand
GCTTCTTGGTGTCTGATTTTAGCATCCTCTCTTATAGAAGTTTGTTCTTCTCTCATCAATGCTTGGTCTTCTTTAATGGTGCTAATATCTTTCTTCATGGAAGCCTGGTCTTCTTTAATGGTGTTAATATCTTTCTTTATGGAAGTTTGTTCTTCTCTCATCGAGGCCTGATCTTCTTTTATCGCTGTGATATCTTTTTTCATAGAAGCCTGTTCTTCTTTCATAGAAGCCTGTTCTTCTTTCATAGAAGCTTGTTCTTCTCTCATACTTCCAACTGTTCTAATCAATGATGTTAACATATCTTCTATTCTATCTAATTGCTTTTGACTCATCCTATTCACCTCCTAGCATCAATTATAGCTGATATGCTAACGAAAGGCTATAAAAACTTTGTCGATTATGCTTTGGATTTACAAGGTAATTCTATAAATTACTTGAAACATTGACACAAAGAAAAAAAGCTGCTACATAAACAGCTTTTTTCTATTGGCTTCTATTGTAAAGCCTGATTTAAATCTTCTATTAAATCTTCAGCATCTTCCAGTCCAACCGATACTCGAATTAAACCATCTTCTATTCCGAGTTCAAGTCTTCTGTCTCTTGGGATGGAAGCGTGAGTCATTTTTGCAGGCAGGGAAATGAGACTTTCCACTGCTCCAAGACTTTCTGCCAGTGTAAAATATTTCACTTTCCTTAACACATTAAGAGCCTTTTCTTCACTTTTTACGGTAAAGGAAAGCATACCACCAAATCCACTAGATTGTTTAGCGTGAATACTATGGTTTGGATGAGTAAAAAATCCAGGATAGTACACTTTTCCGACTTGAGGATGCCCATCAAGAAAGTCAGCTACTTTTTTAGTGTTGTTTTCTATTTCTTCCATTCGCACACCTAAAGTTCGAATCCCGCGTGTTAACAGCCAGCTGTCATGAGGGGCGAGAACACCGCCTGTTGCATTTTGGATAAAATGAATGTCTTCACCTCGTTTTTCATCATCCGTGACAACAAGTCCTGCTACAAGATCACTATGCCCGCCTAAATATTTTGTCGCACTATGAACGACAATATTTGCCCCAAGTTTAATTGGCGTTTGCCAATATGGAGTAGTAAAGGTGTTATCGACAATGAGTAATAGTTCTTTTTCTTTAGCGATGTCTGCAATGGCCGCGATATCCGTTATTTTTAATAAGGGATTTGTTGGTGTTTCGATAAAAATAGCCTTTGTTTCAGGATGAATATTTTTCCTTACCCTATCGAGCCTACTCGTATCTACAAAACTGACATCAATTTGCCGGCGATTTAAAATTTTTGTCAAGAAGCGATACGTTCCACCGTAAACGTCGTCTGTTATGACGAGGTGATCTCCAGAATGAAATAAATCCATCACTGCGGTAATGGCTGCCATGCCTGATGCAAAAGCGAAGCCATTTTTCCCTTTTTCTATGTCAGCAATAAGACTTTCCAGTGTCTCTCGGGTTGGATTTCCTGTCCGTGAATATTCATACGTGAAATTTCCGACTCCTTCTTGCTTAAAAGTACTTGACTGATAAATCGGTGGAGATAATGCACCAACATGTTTATCCATCCCATTTCCACCATGAATTAATCGAGTTTTCTTTCTCATTTTTCATTTGCACTCCCTTCATAAAGCGAAACTTCAATCAGTGGGGGTATTACTGCCAGTTAACGGGAGATAAATTCCTGTACTTATATAACGTTCACTGCTATCAGGAAAAATCATTACAATATTTGTCCCTGGTTTAGCATGTGCTGCTTCTTGTAAAGCGGCTTCTAAAACAGCTCCAGATGAACTGCCAACGAGTAAGCCTTCTTGTTTGGCAACTTCAGCGAGTCTCGTAAATGCTTGCTTATCTGAAATCGTATAGATCTCGTCAAACAAAGCTTGGTCAACAAAGTCTGGAATGAATTCCATGCCGATACCTTCCGTTTGATGTGGACCAGGTTCTCCACCATTTAAAATAGATCCTTCTGGTTCAACGATAATCGTTTTGACGGGTGAATGATGTTCTTTTAAATAGCGGGCGGTGCCAGTAAACGTTCCCCCAGATCCTGCACCAGCGACGAAAATGTCAATATTTCCATCTAAATCAGATGTTATTTCAGGGCCAAGGGAGTAATAATAAGTGTCTGGATTATGTTCGTTATTGAATTGATTAGGAATAAATGCATTTGAAATTTTCTTCGCAAGTTCTTCAGCCTTATCTATGGCCGCTTTCATCCCAAGTTCTGTTGGTGTATTGACAACTTCAGCTCCAAGTGCTCGCATTAACGTTTGTTTTTCCACGCTAAACTTTTTAGGAGTAACAAAAATTGCTTTTAGTTTGTAGTGAATTGCCGCAAGCGCTAATCCTATTCCTGTATTGCCAGCAGTTGCTTCAATTATTGTATCGCCTTCATTGACTCGATTTGCTTTCATAGCTTGCCGAATGAGATAAAATCCTAATCTATCTTTGATACTTCCACCGATATTAAGAAATTCAAGTTTTGCAAGTAATCTTACCCCTTTTGGTAAGGAGTAAGTGGTAATTTCGTACATCGGTGTTTGACCTATAAGTTGATTAAGGTTTTGTATTATATTCATTCCATTGTTTCACCCACCTTTCCTTTAAAGGAATTCTAGATAAATTAATAAATACTCATCCGTTTAGTCAGATTTAATGAAGGAGAGGGACGAGGAACCTGTCCCCACGTCCCCTCCCCCACGTCCTCTAGGCGAAGACTTGTGTCCATTCGTCTTTTTTATCAAGCATGTCTTTGGCGAGTTCTTTTGCCCCAGCGAGACTGTGACTTGCTGCCCACCCGCACTGCACTTCATTACAGGCAGGTACTTCCGTAGCGTCTAAAACATCATTTAATGTTTTCTCCAGTAGCTCTAAAATATCTTCATAGTTATCATGATTGATGACAGATAAATAAAATCCTGTTTGGCATCCCATCGGGCTAATATCAAGGATTTGATCGGAGTGATTGCGACTCAATTCTGCCATTAAATGTTCTAAGGAATGGAGGGCAGGCATTTCCATATGTTCTTTGTTCGGTTGTTTAAAACGGAGATCATACTTATGAATCTCATCTCCATTTACTCCTTTATTTTTTCCAGCAAGTCTCACGTATGGTGCCTTTACCTTTGTGTGATCTAAATTAAAGCTCTCTACATTCATATTTTTATTTAATTCTGTCATGATTCATATCCTCCTTTTTTGCTTCCATAATCCATACAAAGTCATTCATTTTTTCAAAATCCACTGTAAACTGATACTTTTTTAACATGTTGCCTAATATAGGGATGGTTGAATAATACTCTGTGCTTAAATCTTCTGCTAATCGATGATATTCTTGATTCTTTGCTTGAAAGTATGCATCTTCTTTCGCTTGTTCCGATTCAAATATGGTATCTCCAAAAATGATTTTCCCTCCCTTAGTTAATAAGCTATCAAAGATTTGAATGGCTTGTTCTTTTTCATCATCTGTTAAATGGTGGAAAGCATAACTGCTAACAATTGTATCTACCTTTTTATCCATCTGTGGAAAAGCAAGAAAATGTCCTTTGTGAATCGATATATCGTGAATCTTTTGTTGAGCAATTTCTCTCATTTTATCCGAAGGCTCGATTCCTAAAACATCAAGTCCGTTTTCAAGAAGTTTTTTCGTTAAATTCCCCGTCCCCACTCCAAATTCAAGAACAGATCCAAATGCCCGGTCGGCAATGTTCTGTAATATGTCATCATAATATTTAAAAACCTCTTTATATTCCACATCCCTACCCGAAACAGTGTCATCATAATTAGCAGACCAGTGATCAAATAACTCATTAAAGTGCTCAGACATTTTATTCACCTAATTCCTATATATTTACTTGGTATTATATATAATATAGCCTAACGTAAAATATGTGACAAATTATTAAGGAACGGATTAAATCGAAGGCTTATGAACTTCCCTAAATTAACGTACCAATTGCACCAGCATGTGCTCCTTTACTTAGAAATACAGCTTCATACCGCATCATTTTTTGGAAACCTCGCAAAATTTCTTTAAGTGAAGCATTGCCAGTTAGTGTACTACCGACAAATACTATTTTTTCAACTTGTTTCATAGATGCCGCTTGATAAGCAAGTTGAAGAAGTGTTTCTCCGATTAATTGAACTAAAGCAGCCATATGATCTTGAATTTCAGCTTCCATATTGAAATGAGCTTTTCCAAAATTGGCTGCGGTTAAACTTCCGAGTATGGGCGGTTCGTTTGGTGCATAAATATCTCGCACTAATAAATCACTTTTTTCATGGTCCCCCGTATTTGCAAGTTCGACTAACTCCTGAAAGTTACTTTTCCCGGAGATGAGTTTCCCTAACCCCATAAATGTGCCACCACCAATTCCACTTCCGAGCAAGCGATCAAATCCCTGTTGTGTCACATGGAAAATAGATGTTCCTGTTCCAACGCTTACTAAAATAAACTCATCATTCACTTCCGTATTTTCTTTATGTAACAGGAATCGTGTTCCTTCTGTTAGCGCTTTAAATTCTTCAACAATTGTACCATTTTGTTTAACGGTGTTTTTCAAGTATTCACTTTTTCCCCCGGTTAAATAAAGGTGAGCATTTGGAGAAATCATTTGTAACCACTGGATAAGTTCTCTCATTTTATCATTCGGATATGTCTTGACATGCCATTTTCCCTGTTCATGATAAGCTACTTTTGTTAAAGATCCACCTGCATCAATTCCGATTTTTTCCATCATTTGTACCCCTTTCCTATATCTTATAAAAATAGTACTGTATTCTTATTTGTTGGGCAATAGAAAAGGTTAAAGATTCACACGATTAGTTCATTTGTAAAAAACGGGTACAAGTAGAATTTTTTATGAAAGTCACCTAATATATAGATGAAGCATATTACAATACGTGATTGTAAACTAAAGAAAGGGAAAAGTGATGAAAAAGGAAGAAAAAGGTCAGTCTGTAGCTTGGCGAGATTTTATTGATTTAGTTAAACAAACGAAACCTTCGAAGTGGATGATCATGATAGCGATTGTGATGAGTTTAATGACAACTGCGGTAGGTTTGATGATTCCACTTTTCACTCGTAATCTGGTAGATCATTTTTCAATGGAATCCCTTGAAGTGTCAACCATTATTTTGCTTGTTGCCGCATTCATTATGCAAGCGGTCGCAGGGGGATTATCGATTTATTTATTAAACCATGTTGGTCAAAAGGTAGTAGCTCGCTTGAGGAATCGCCTGTGGAATAAGTTCCTCAAACTTCCGATCCCTTTTTATGATAAAAACCAATCGGGTGAAATGATTAGCCGAATGACCAATGATACTGCTGTCATTAGAGGGTTGATCACCGACCATTTGACAAGTTTTTTCACGGGCATTATTTCTATCATTGGTTCCGTTGTTATTTTATTAGTCCTAGATTGGAAAATGACGATTATTATGCTGATTGCTGCTCCGCTGACACTCGCGATTCTGTTTCCGCTTGGTGGACAGATGCATAAAATATCTAAAGGACTTCAGGATGAAACAGCTCGTTTTACGGCTTTAATTAGTCAGGTGTTATCTGAAATACGACTTGTAAAATCATCTAATGCTGAAACAGCAGAATTTCAAAGTGGAAACAAAGGGATAAATAAACTGTTTCGATTTGGTGTTCGTGAAGGAAAAATCCAGGCCCTCATTAGTCCGTTAGTTTCTTTTGTATTGATGCTTTTGCTTGTAGTTATTATTGGTTATGGTGGAATGCGTGTCTCTTCCGGTGCTCTTTCCGCTGGGGATCTTGTTGCGTTTATTTTATATTTATTCCAGATTGTCTTTCCGATGGCACAATTTGCGACCTTTTTTACTCAACTACAAAAAGCTAAAGGTGCAACCGAACGAATCATTAATACACTGGGAGAAAATGAAGAAGATTTACAGAGTGGGAAGGAAGTTGCCGATTTCGCAAGGCCGATTATTTTTGATCAAGTATCCTTCTCATATGAAAAAAGTGAACCTATCTTAAAGAAAGTAACTTTTCAAGCGAATCATGGAAAAGTAACTGCAATTGTCGGCCCAAGTGGTGCAGGAAAAACGACACTTTTTTCTTTAATGCAGCGATATTATCACCCGACAGAAGGAACGATTAGGCTAGGGGAAGAGCCAATTGAAGACTTTACCTTATATTCTTGGCGAAGTCAGATTGGCTATGTATCCCAAGAAAGTCCGATTGTTGCAGGGACCATACGGGAAAATATAACTTATGGACTGGAAGAAGTAAATGAACATGAAATGATAGAAGCAGCTAAGATGGCTTATGCAGATCAATTTATTAGTGAGTTTTCGGACCAATACGATACGGAAGTCGGGGAAAGGGGAATTAAACTTTCAGGTGGACAACGCCAACGAATTGCAATTGCCAGGGCATTGTTGCGTAATCCAAAGGT
>DATGTS010000136.1:0-9190 GCA_035301745.1 Candidatus Avamphibacillus sp. | reverse complement strand
GCAGCACCAGTAAATCCACTTGCATAAACATTGGCATTAATTAAGAAAAAGTTCAATGAAATAGCTAACAATAAAGAACCAAAAATCACGGTAATAATTCGTTTTGCTTCTACTAAGAACATAAGATGATGTACCTCCAATTTGATGTCTTATGGGACATATATATTTTAACTTTTTAAAAAATTGATAAGTATGCTTTGACTATCTATCCATATACCATTAAACTTATAGTTACAAACATAAATTTTGAATGAAGGTGAATGTATGACTACTAAAATCCTTGTTGATTCAGCTTGCGATCTGACAGAAGAATATTATACCAAACTAGATATAGATATGGTACCACTAACTGTTCATTTAAATAATAAGGAATATAAAGATGGGTTTGAAATCACTCCAAAAACAGTTTATGATGCGATGAGGGATGGTGCCACGCCAAAAACTTCTCAAGTCTCTCCACAAACATTTAAAACTATTTTTACATCTTATGCGGAAGCAAAACAACCTTTAGTTTATTTAGCTTTTTCATCCGAATTATCTGGTACATATCAAACAGCGAAAATGATTGAACAAGATGTGAAAGATGAATATCCGGAAGCCATTCTTCATGTCATTGATACAAAATGTGCATCGATTGGCTACGGCCTTGTCGCTCTCCGTGCTGCTAAATTAGCAAAAGAAGGAGCAGATGTAAAGCAAATCATCGATATGGCTACATACCATGCAGAACACATGGAACATATTTTTACAGTAGATGATTTAGAATACTTATATCGTGGTGGCCGAGTCAGTAGAACAGCAGCATTTGTTGGCTCTTTACTTAGAATAAAACCCCTCCTTCATGTTGATGACGGAAAATTAATCCCGCTAGAGAAAATACGCGGTTCCAAAAAAGTACTGAACCGAATGATTGAAATTATGGAAGAACGTGGGGTTGACTTAAAAAATCAAACAATCGGCATCAGCCATGGTGATGATTTAGAAAGGGCCACTAAACTAGCAGACATGATTAAGGAAAAATTCGGTGCTGAAACAATTGTCATCGAGATGGTCGGAGCAGTCATCGGAGCACACTCTGGACCAGGAACACTTGCACTCTTTTTCTTAAATGATACTTATAAATAAAATAGTTACATGTAAACAGCAGAGAATCTACTGCTGTTTATTTTCTTATTTTCGACAAAAAGTTGTTATGTATTTCTAACAATTTTAGTTAAAGGTTGAATTCTTTTTCTATTTTTCACATGATTAATATAGATATAATTTGCGCTTGTTTCACTGCAATGAATAAAGGTGATGTTACGTGCCAAAAATTTTTACTGATTTTACATTTTTCTTTTTCTTTTTAACTGCTTTTACAGGTGTCTGGATGCGTTTATATCCAATCATACCCAACATTTCGCTTCCTTATAAACATGTTTTACACGGGCATTCCCATTTAGCTATCTTAGGATGGACATTTTTAAGTGTTGTCATTATTTTTTTAACGATTTATTGGCATAAATTAAAATCTAAAACGGAAGCAAAAGCATTAATTATAACATTATTTTTAGTCACTTTAACAATGTTTCTCACATTTTTATACCAAAGCTATGGTCTCTATTCTATTATTATGTCTACTGTACATATTTTTATCGAATATTGGACAGTCAGTTTTATTTATCGATCCGTAAAGCGGATTCACACGATACCAAAAGGAAGTAAATTATTTATCTATGCTTCTTTAATTTCATTAGTTATTTCTTCGATAGGGCCTTTTTCACTTGGGTATATTTCCTCAGTAGGATTAAAGGAGACATTTTGGTTTGATATCGCTATTTACTTTTACTTGCATTTCCAATATAATGGCTGGCTGTTTTTATTTTTAATTGGACTATTTTTAATCATTTTGGACGCAAAAAAATACACTATACACCAACGACTCATTCAACTAGGTTTTTGGATTTACATACTCGCATTATTCCCAAGTTTTTTTGCATCTGTCTTATGGATGGAACATCCACCTTTTGTTTCAACGCTCGCCGCTATTGGTACAATTGGACAATGGATAGCAGTTATTCTTATATTAGCTTCTTTCTTACGAGCAAGGAAATTACTTATGAAGCAAAATCTTAATGGAATTAGAATTTTACTAGGGATTATTTTTTTCATTTTATTAGCCAAAAGCACGATGGAATTAGGTCTTGTTACCCCTGGTCTCGCAAGTCTTGTTTTTGAAACGAGAAGTGTTATTATCGGTTACCTGCATCTTACCTTGTTAGGTTTTATAAGTGTTTTTATTCTCGTGCAATACACAATGATAAATATTCTACCTATAAATAAATATACAGTTATTGGATTTAGTATCTTTTTATTAGGTTTTACAATGAATGAATTATTATTATTTATTCAAAGCCTCTTAACTTGGCTTAACATCGGAACACTCTCTTTTTATAATCCAGGTCTCCTAATTGCCAGTTTTCTTTTACTTATAGGAATTGCAGTTTTATGGGGTGCATATTCAGAGAAGTCCGTAGAGGGGGCCAAATAGTGCTAGAATGAACGAAAAAAACAAGCATAGCTTATAGACTTAGCTATGCTTGTTTTTTCTATCATTCATTGGCTTCTCTTTTCTTTTGCTTTCGTGATAAATAAATCACAGCCCCAATAAATAGAACAAATATACCAATCACGAACCCTATAAAGCCCCAGTTGATACCTGTATTTTGTTCAATAATATATACTTCCGCTGTCTCACGTGGAATACCAATCCTAAATTCCCCATTATCGTTTTCTCGCACTAGATTATCATTAAGTAAACCTCGCAATTGTTTGTCTGGCCCAAGACCTTCCATTGAAATTTCCCTTGATTCCTCATCATTATTAATAGCAATGTATATTGATTCATCTTGATAGGTCCGTTTAAAAACACTCATTCCCTGATCAGAATCAACTAATTCATAGTCACCATATGCTAATGGAAGAAACTCATCCCGTAATGCCGATATTCGTTCTAAAAACTTTTTAACATCCTTATCGCCACTGTTGAAATCAACCATTCTCTGGTTTTCCGGAACACCTGGACCATACATTGGAATTTCAGACCCCTGATAAATTAACGGTACTCCAGGTGCTGTATACATATAGGTTAAAGCTAGCTTCCATACAGTTACTTTATTTCTCCCTTGCTCAGCAAATAATTGAGTAAAGCGTTTCGTGTATTGGTCATCTACGTAAAGCAAACCTGAAGGATTCTCGCTTTCTTCCCAAGCCTCATACAACTTCGAAACAGGAACGTTTTCGTTTGCAAAGACTTCTGTCATAGCTTCAAAAAGATCTTTATTTTCAACTAACTGAATTCCATCTATATTCTCAAGTTCAGGTGTATCATCTACCATCACATCTGCTACAATATAAGCATCTGGCTTCACTTCTTTAATATGTTCTGTCAACTTTTCTAAAAACTCCGGAGATGATTGGTCTGCCGCATGAAGTTTGTATCCATCAATACCTGACTCATCTAACCAAAATTCAGCCACATCCATTAAATATTTTTCTACATCTGGATTACTTTGATCTAGAGACACTACATTTTCTAGCCATGGATAATCATCAACAGGTTTATTTTTTTCTTGGTCAATCCACCCTTGCTTGTCTGAATCAGTCACAATTGGGTTCGACTTTGCAGCATAATTAGTGACCAACTCTACAATAACCTTCATATCTCGCTCATGTGCTTCTTCTACTAACTCTCGCAAGCTATCCATTGTTCCAAATTGCTCATCAACTTCAAAGAAATCTTCAATCCAATAGCCATGATAACCATCTGGAGCATTCGCCATAATAGGAGATAGTGAAATTGTAGTGAATCCCAATTCTTTTAACTCATCCAATTTCATTGTTACTCCTTCGATATCCCCTCCATGAAAAGCATATGGATCATCAAGACGGATTTGTTCCCCTTGATTTTGATTTCCATTGTTAAATCGATCTACCAAAACATCATAAATAATCTCTTCATAAATAGGTTCATTGCTTTCCTCAGCAGTAATTATATGTAAACTTAGATTAGATGTAATGATTAATACGCTTAAAGTAAACATGATTATCTTTTTCATCATAGCATTTTTCAGTCCCTTCATTTAAAACATCCTTGTTTCATTATTCACTTTTAAATACGATTGTCAACAAATTACATGAATTTGTCGAAAATAATTCATAACTATAATAAAAGAGCTATTCCTTAAACATGCGGAATAGCTCTTCCCCTCATCCACTGAGGTTTAAATTATAGGACAATAAAGCCTAGAATTAGCGTTACAACGAAGGCAATTACTAGTTGTATCCACATTCCCGAGGCTGGTTTGTTTTTAACAGTTTTAATCGCAACCATTTCCATCGCTGCAATTGTCCATAAACCAGTTAAACCTTTAACAATAGCAAGTGCTACGTTTGGACCTGAAAAATACATCCCAAGCAAGTGTCCACCTGAACCTAAAATAACAAGATATACAAGGCGTAATATCATCTGAGTAATTTTAGCACCTTTCGCCTTGCCCTGGTTATGTAAAACAACAACTACAATAAGTAAAATTATGGCTAGCACCCAAGATGTAATATGCAAATGGGTATTCATTCTTTAACCCCCTTCTATTCCATCGTTTAAGTAATGCTTATTATTAATTTCTTTATTTAATATAACATGAACAGAAAGGAATTCACATAATAACGTCATGAAAAATTAAAAATAAGAAACGTCTGTTAGATACGTCTCTTATTTTTATTCATGTTCGGATTGGTCAGTTATAGCCACATAGATAAGGTAAATCCCCATACATACTGCCATCGCAAGGAAGCCCCATCCTAGTGTAATTTGTTCTACGAGTAAGTAATTGTTACATAGTTGCACAGGGGATTGAATATACAGCCATCCCATACCAAAACATATAATCATGAAGCTGTAAAACACGATATTTTTCACTCGTTCACTTAACTTTTTCCAACTATCCCGAAGTGGTACACCAGCAAGGAAAGTTAAGCTAAAAAACTTAAATAATTCCATACTATACATTGTTAAAGCTTCATCCATTGTCCGGGGGATAACGGTCCAATAAATCATAATTACACCGAATAAAAGTATCCCTGGAACCCCATCCTTATTCCACTTTTCAAAAAATCCAGGGAATTTGATTTGAAAAAATTTCCCCATTAAAAATCCGGCAACAACAAATAGCGGCATTTGCATATGCATATGAATAATCATTATTGACTCTGCTAGTTCAGCAACTGGAGGAAGGGCAAGAAAAATAAATAATACTAGTCCATAAACTGCTTGTTTCATGACTGATTCCCCCTGTCCTGTTCAATGATCTGAACAATTTTCTCTGCAACTTCATCTGTATTTTGATAATCCATCACATCTACTAATTTCCCATTAGGATCCACTAAATAAAAGGCTGCATTATGTGCATAGTCACCATATCCATCAGGGATGACAATGACACCAAATTCATCAAGTAAGTTATCTAATTCTTCTTGATCAGGAATCCTGGCCATTCGCCATGTTTCACCATCACTATTAAAATAACTTCTGTATTTTTCCAATGTTTCAGGATCATCCACTTCAGGATCAAAGCTAACACTTAAGAATGAAATATCTTCTCCAATATACTCATTAGGAACTTGTTCATAAACTTGAGCCATGTTCATTTCCAGTTCCATACAGACCGTCGTGCAGGAAGTATAAATAAATGTAATAAGAACATATTGATCATCGAATTCAGAAAAGGTATAGACTCTCTCTTTACTATCTTCTAGTGTTACATTTGGAAATGCTGGTTTTTCTTCAATAAGATCATTCACTCGGGCAGTTTCAACCGTAAAAGCGGTGAAGCCTTCCGTACCAAAATAAAATAAAAAAACACCGAATGTTAGTATAAGGGCGATTGCTAACTTTTTCCGCCAATTGGTCAACATACATGCTCACTCCCCGATTTAAAGACATCCTATTTCATCCATTCTTAAATGAAAGAGATAGCTTCAAACAAAGCTATCTCTTTAGTTGTTATTCTATTACCATGTTTTAAATGGTGGTGATCCTGGCGGTGCATTGACAATTAAATCGACCAACGGAATGACATATCCCATCGCGACAACTGCAAGCATGAGAACAATCCATAATCCCCAGCGTTCTGTCCACATTGGTGTTGCTGAAGCATTATCTTCAGGTTCTCCAATAGGGAACTCCGTATAGCCTTTAGGTGCTTTAAACATGAGATAGAAGGCAATGTATACCATCAATACGACTCCGATAATGAGTAGGGTTCCTCCAATCGCCAAAAAGATGAGATACGGATCCCAGCTTGCGGCAACGGCACTGTCACCGTATGTTGTGTAGGAGGTTCTTCTTGGTGAACCGAATAATCCAACAGTATGCATTGCTCCTGACATGAATAACATACCTACTGTCCAAACAATGGTTTGTACGATACCTAATTTATTGATTTTTGGAGTTAGTTCACGTTTTGATAAATGAGGAATGAGCCAGTAAGCTATTCCGAAAAATGTTAGTGCAACAGACGTTCCCACGGTTAAGTGAAAGTGTCCTGGCACCCATAATGTGTTGTGTACAACTTGGTTTAACTGGTTATTTGTTTGTGCAATTCCTCCTGCTCCAGCTGGGATAAAGGCAATCATCGCAATCATTGGTGCTAAAAATCGAACATCTGACCAAGGTAATTTTTTGATCCAGCCAAGTAGTCCTTTTGCACCCTTACGACGTCCAGTACGTTCGAATACCGCAAACATCGCAAAAGCTGTCATCAAGGATGGGAAAGCGATGGATAAACTCATGAACACGTGCATGAATTTCAATCCTTCTGAGAACCCAGGGTCAACAATCTGGTGGTGGAATCCACCTGGAATGTTTAAGATGACAAGTAAGAAAACGACGACACGAGTTAACGTATCACTGAAGAGACGCCCACCAATAATTTTAGGTACAGCGACATACCATGCAGATACAGCAGTTAAATACCAAATATTAACGAGTGTATGTCCAAAACTCCAGAACAATGTTCGACTTACCATAACATTAATGGTCTCTTTCCAACCGAATGCCCATGGAATCAACGTTAATACTTCAACAGTTACACCGAGACTTCCAAAAAATAGTAGTACAAATACTCCAACAGCAAAGTAGGAAAGTAAAGGAATGTGCTTACCCCTATTCTGTTTTCTCCAATGAGCGACAGTGAGAAATACACCAGCAGCTGCTGCCCATATACCTAATACGATAAAGACTAATCCAATATAAAACCATGGGGATGCCTGCATTGGCGGATAAAATGTATACATAACAGTCGCTTCTCCGGCAACAATCATCGAAACTACAAAAATCGTGCCGACAATCATTAGCCAAAACGCTGTCCAGCCCAGCTTTCTTGTCACGGGGAGTAGTCCATCCATTGTATAAGAAACCCCTGCATAAAAATACCCGACAACAAAAGTGGCGGTAAAAATAAGAACTAATAGAACACCATGTCCCGTCAATACTTCATAATAATTAGTCCATGAAGGTAATTGCAGAAGTCCTGCTCTTTCTAAACCTTGTAAAAGTCCAAGCGTCCCACCTATTAATAGCGCGATAAAAGACACGGTGAAAAAGGTTAATGATAATTTTGCATCTTGCTCATTAACACGTATTGCTTTTTTTACTTTTTCTTTAAATGTTAACTGACTATAATCTACTGCTTCCATTTTTATGCCAACCTCCTTTATTTAACGGTAATTGTCGTGGCCATTTGCTGGTGACCCGTTCCGCAGTATTCATTACATAAAACTAAATACTCTCCAGGTTCATCAAAAGTCTGTGAGATTTTTTGAATATGCCCTGGCATAACCATCGCATTAAGGTTTGTGCCTGCAACCTGGAAGCCGTGAACAACATCTTTGGAAGTCATCGTAAAGTGAACGGTTGATCCTGCAGGTATTTCAATATCACTAGGAGTAAAACTAAAGATTTGCAGTGTCATCACAACTTCATATTCATTCTCTCCAATTTTATATACACCAGGTTCATCGAAAGGAGCAGTTTCATCAACCTTCTGTGGGTCAATCGTTTCTTTGTTACTTGGTGGTCCCATTCCCTGAGCGAAAGTTTGATAGCCGGTAACAACCATGGAAAGGACTAAGACTCCAACTGCAATGACAAGCCATATTTCTTCATAACGATGCAATTTCATTCATATAACCTCCTTATAATCGAATCATATAAAGTGCAAATAATAATATTATGAATAAAACAATACCGCCACCTACGAAAACTAATGTAGAAAACAAGGTACCTTTTAGAGAATCTTCTTCATACTTTTCAACCTTTTCTTCATGCTGGCCTTTTGTCATTTCCATTGTTTCATCCCTCCTCGTTTCATTTCTTAACTTCATTTTAATTGGGAATGATTCTCACTAAAGTGAACTAAATCACACTCATATGTGATTTAAATTACAAAATTAGCTTTATTATCAAATTTAGCTCGAAAAAAATAGATGGATATTTTGTTAACAAACATGGTTAATCCCTATAAACACAGAGTTTACAACTCTTTGTGAGTTAATATTTAGAGCTAAATCAATTATGAACTTTTTGTTAACAAATACCTTAGAATCTTATGGCAAATTTGTGACGTTCCGGGGATTTTATAACCCAAAGATGAAAAAACATTTTGAGGGTAATTGATTTCATTTAGCCCTTTTTAGGAGGATGAAACTTTTTATTAATCTTTAACACAAACCCAATAAAAAAAAGACTGACCCAAAAAGCCACCTGTTGGTAATCTTTTTAGATCAATCCCTATTATTTAATATTATTACATTTAGCCTCACATTTGATGTATGATGCGTAGTAATTTTCGCATGATACTCCCATCTTTTACAGATGAGTGCTCAGCCATCGCTGCGGAAAAAATACTACGCGCATCCAGAAGCGGCTGATCAGCCTTTCGCTCCCACAGGACAAGGAAGGCTACAGCAGCGACTCACCGCACGAAGAAAATGTGTCTTTCATTTTCAAGGAGTCTTCGTGTTTTTTCCTTCGCTTGTGTTAAGTAACTTTACATCATTTAATATTGCTTGTTACGCTGGTTATTTAACTAAATCGTAAAAAGTAGTCCACTCTTGTAAGCGGTGTTTGGAGCGGAGGACCGCCCGCTCC
>DATGTS010000135.1:0-13721 GCA_035301745.1 Candidatus Avamphibacillus sp. | reverse complement strand
CCAATTTTTATCCCATATCCGTCAAGTTGATGCTATTTGTCAAGTTGTTCGTTGTTTTGATGATGAAAACATTACCCATGTTTCAGGTAAAGTAGATCCAATAGATGATATTGAAATCATTAATTTGGAATTAATTTTGGCTGATTTAGAAACGATTAATAAACGATTTGATCGTGTCGAGAAATTAGCTAAGCAGAAAGATAAAGATGCGATGATTGAGTACGATGCACTGGTGAAATTAAAAGAAGGACTTGAAGAACAAGATAAGCCAGCGCGGGCCATTTCATTTACAGAAGAAGAGCAGAAGGTTGTTAAAGGATTGCACTTATTAACAAGTAAACCAATTCTTTATGTTGCAAATGTCAGTGAAGATGATGTTGCGGATTCTGATTCGAATGAACATGTGCAAAAGGTGAGAGAATATGCGAGCAAAGAAGATGCTGAAGTAATTGTCATCTGTGCAAAAATTGAAGAAGAAATCTCTGAACTTGAAGCAGAAGAAAAAGAAATGTTCTTAGAGGAATTAGGAATAGCTGAATCAGGTTTAGATAAGCTGATTAAGGCATCTTATCATCTCTTAGGTCTTGGAACTTATTTTACTGCTGGAGAACAGGAAGTAAGAGCATGGACTTTTAAAAAAGGGATGAAAGCTCCTCAAGCCGCTGGTATTATTCATACTGATTTTGAGAAAGGTTTTATTCGAGCGGAAACAGTATCATATGATGATTTATCAGCTGCAGGGTCCATGGCAAAAGCCAGAGAAAACGGAAGAGTACGTTTAGAAGGAAAAGATTATATCGTAGAAGATGGCGATGTCATCCATTTCCGATTTAATGTTTAAAAGAAGCAATAACGTAGAAAAGGATCACTCGAATGCTTGTTATTTAAAAATAGATTTGTTATAATTAATTGTCGTGAGTAATGAAAAAAGATTACTCCTTGCTCTATAGAAAAGCGAAAGCAGACTCTTGGATTGCTTTAGCTAGGAAATAGAGCCGCCAAGACCAAAAGGAGGTGTAACGGATGAGAAAATACGAAATCATGTATATCATCCGCCCAGACATTGAGGAAGAAGCGCAAACTGCTTTAATTGAGCGTTTTAATTCTGTTTTGACTGATAACGGGGCGGAGATTGAAAAAGTTGATGAAATGGGCAAACGCCGTTTTGCTTATGAAATCGATAATTATCGTGATGGATATTATGTTGTCATTAATTTCAGTGGAAGCGCAGATGCTGTAAATGAATTTGATCGCCAAGCTAAATTCTCTGATGACATTGTTCGTCATATCGTTGTTCGAGAAGATGATCAATAAAAAGGAGTGATTCTGATGTTAAATCGTGTCGTACTTGTAGGCAGATTAACGAGGGATCCTGATTTACGTTATACGCCAAATGGAGTAGCGGTAGCGAACTTTACAATCGCAGTGAACCGCCCATTTACCAATCAACAAGGAAATCGTGATGCTGACTTTATTAACTGTGTTGTTTGGCGCAGACAAGCAGAAAACCTTGCTAACTATATGAAAAAAGGTAGCCAGATTGGTGTAGATGGAAGACTCCAAAGCCGAACATTTGAAGGACAAGATGGAAAAACCGTTTTTGTTACTGAAGTTGTTGCAGATAGTGTGCAATTTTTAGAGTCAAAAGGTACCTCACAAAGTCGTGATGGTGGACAAGGCTCATTTACACCAGGATTCCAACCAAATCAGAATCAGAATCAAAATCAAAATCAAATCCATAAAGAGGTTAATCCATTTGAAGATAATGGTGAACCGATCGATATATCAGATGATGATCTACCATTCTAGAGAGATTGTCATTTAAAAAAATAAGTGAGGAGGAATAAATATGGCAGGTCGTCGTGGACGCGGAAGACGTCGTAAAGTATGTTACTTTACAGCAAATGGGATTACCCATATTGATTATAAAGATGTTGATTTGCTAAAACGTTTCATTTCCGAACGTGGGAAAATCCTCCCTCGTCGTGTAACTGGAACATCTGCAAAATATCAGCGTAAATTAACGAAAGCAATTAAACGTGCTCGTCAAATGGCATTACTTCCATTTGTTGCTGAATAATAGAAGTGAAAACATATAAAAAAGGCCTTCCATAGCTTGATACCTGATGTGGAGGCCTTTTTTTATTGCTCATTTCCTTTTTTTTCGTTTAGGATATACTGTAATTACTTTTATAAGCAAGATAAGTATATAGATTAGAATAAGCCATAAAAATTGATCACTAACGGGAAAAAAGAAAGAAAGCACCATATAAAAAATAAAAGGAATGGTAGTCAAGTAAGCGCTCATTTTCCAAAGCAGTGAGAAGCGCAGTTTTCGTTTTAACAATTTGGCGATTCCAGTTCCAATATAAGCAACTGCACTTAAGAGTAAAAAAACAATTATCGTTAAGGGTAAATAAGAAAACATAAAAAAGTAAATGATTAAAAATAAACCGTTCATCGTTTTATTTGTTATTTGTTCAACAAACGTTGGTAATGAAACAAAAAATAATAAAATAAACATATACACAACGGTAATATCCATACCCGTTCGATTAAGTTTAAACATCGCCTGCTTACCTGGTAATTTAATACTATTTATAAATGTGTGCCAAAATATCATTGTTTTCATCCTATCTAAATTTCATTTCTCTAATATTTATTATAGCGGAAAAACAGTATAACCGATATTCGAATGATTACGTTCCTACCTTTCTTGAAATAATAATTTTCAAAGGAATGTTTGCATATATTTTTCCAAAGTTTACAATGAATGGAAAGAATAGAATAGCTTCTCATTCCAAAATCCTTAAATATCGTGTTATCATAGTAGAATGGAGCCTGAAAATGGGCTAACGGAAAGAATCAAGATATGTAATAAACAATGAGGTGTCAATAATTAATATGAATAGATCAAAACAAATCACAGAAGGAGCAATATTAACAGCTATATATGTCGTTTTATTGCTTGTTTCATTTTTAATTCCTTTAATAGGTACGTTGATAATGATTGTACTGCCGATTCCATTTATTATTTTCGCATATAAACATGGATGGAAATCAGGTTTAATCATGGCGGTTGCTGCCGTATTGGTAACATTTATGTTTTCAAGTATTATTACAATTCCCATGACTTTAACCGTTGCAATTGGCGGTATTATGACAGGTAGTGGGCTTCATCAAAAACGTTCATCTTATGAGACGTGGGCAAGAGGGACAGCTGGATTTGCGGTAGGATTAGTGCTTTCTTTTTTATTTGTCCAACTCGTATTTGACATAAATATTTCCCAAGAAATAGATCAACAAATGGATATGGTAATGGAGCAATCCAACCAAATGATAGAACAGTTCGATATGGGCGAGGAAGCTGCACAACAATTTGATAGGATCGAAGAGGGGATGGATTTTGTTAAGAACCTCCTACCTTTGGCGATCGTATTTGCCGCTATTCTCTATGCATTCATCAGTCAATGGTTAGCATATAAAATAATCAATCGTATCGACCATAAAAGCTTTCGATTCCCGCCATTTCGGGATCTGTCTTTTCCACCTGCAATTCTATGGGTTTATTTAGTTGCAATACTTATGACACTTTTTCAAACAGATCATGAGGGAATGTTTTTCATTATCATTCAAAATGTTGTTATGTTAGCTGGAATGTTAATGTTAATTCAAGGATTGTCATTTATTTTCTATTACACGTATCATAAAGAGTTATCCATTGCCTTGCCAATTATTGTAGTTATTTTTGGCGTGTTTTACGCCCCGATAGCATTTCCTTTCATACGTATTTTAGGTATAATTGATATTGGATTTAAACTTAGGGAAAGAATTTCAAAGAATAAAAAATAGGGTGTAGTAAGAAACATTGCGTACCGTATAAAATCTTTTATAAATGGGGGATAAAGGACTCTACCATACAAAATGTAAAATTCATTTTGTAAGTAGGAGCTGAAATATGATGCCAAATCTACAAAAAAAACCAACACTTAGTAGACATTTGTGGATTATTTATTTACTATCCATTGTCCTTCTAGGTGTTATATGGTATTTCCAATGGAAACTAGGCTTAATAATGACATTATTTATGGTGGTGTCATTTTATTATAGTATCCGAACGGAAAAAACGATCATTCATGAAACGGAAAAGTATATAACTACTTTATCCCACCGACTTAAAAAGGTGGGAGAAGAGGCATTATTAGAGATGCCTATTGGAATTATTTTATTTAGTGAGGATTATCAAATTGAGTGGACAAATACCTATATGAATCATTTTTCAGAAGAAGATTCGTTAATTGGAAAGTCACTTGATTTTATTTCTGAAGAGCTTATTCCAATTGTGAATGAAGATAAAAAAGATGCCTGGATTGAGCTTGATGAGTATAGCTTTCAAGTCACCCATAAAAAAGAAGAGCGTTTATTATATTTGTTTGACCGGACAGAACAAAAGAAAATTGAATCTTTATATCACAATGACCGGACTGTATTAATGTTCATTTACCTTGATAATTATGAAGAAATTACGCAAAACATGGATGACGCGCGAAAGAGTCAACTCAATTCGGAAATTACCTCTGTTTTAAATCATTGGTCACACCAATTTGGTCTTTATTTAAAGCGTACGTCTCAAGATCGATTTTTAGCAATTGGAAATAATAAACTCCTTAATGAAATAGAGGAAGAGAAATTTGCTATTTTAGATTATGTTAGAGAGTTGCATGGAGAAAAAAATAATCCTGTCACCTTAAGTATTGGAGTAGGATATGGAGAGGTTGATTTACCCACACTTGGTGAGCTTGCCCAATCTAGTCTAGACCTCGCTCTTGGTCGGGGTGGAGACCAAGTTACCATTAAAGACGAAGAGGGAAAAGTTCGTTTTTATGGTGGTAAAACAAACCCAATGGAAAAGCGAACAAGAGTCAGAGCACGTGTCATTTCTCACGCTTTGAAAGAACTTATAAAAACAAGTGATGAAGTTATTATCATGGGACATAAAGCTCCAGACATGGATGCTCTCGGTTCGGCAATAGGCATATTAAAAATAGCACAGGCCAATGAAGTAGATGGGTATATCGTATTTGATCCTGATGATGTGGATACAGGTGTTTATCGTCTCGTTGAAGCAATTAAGAAAGAAGAAAGTCTTTGGGAGCATTTCATAGAGCCAGATGAGGCAAATGAATTAGTCAGTAAACGTAGTCTGGTTGTCGTTGTTGATACAAATAAACCGTCAATGGTAGCTGACTCCCGTTTATTAAGTAAGTCCGACTATAAAGTGGTTATTGACCATCACAGACGTGGTGAAGATTTCATTGATAATCCGACACTTGTCTATATGGAACCTTATGCATCCTCAACCGCTGAGCTTGTAACTGAACTGCTCGAATATCAGCCGAAAGTGAAAAAATTAACTTCACTTGAAGCAACAGCACTCCTCGCTGGTATTACTGTAGATACGAAAAACTTTACACTCAGAACAGGATCACGTACATTTGATGCGGCTTCTTACTTACGTAGCCGAGGAGCAGATATGATAAAGGTTCAGCGATTTTTAAAAGAAGATTTAAATCTTTATGTACGAAAAAGTAAACTCATTGAAAAAGCAGAAATCTATCGAGATTCCATCGCCATTGCTAAAGCAGAACCAGGGGATGTATTCGGATCTGTATTAATTGCTCAAACTGCTGATACATTGCTTACAATGAGTGGAATAGAAGCTTCATTTGTTATTTCAGAACGTGAAGATGAAGGCATTCGAATTAGTGCCCGTTCATTAGGTAATTTAAATGTTCAGGTTATTATGGAAGAATTGAATGGTGGGGGGCATTTAACGAATGCAGCAACACAAATTGATGATATTACTATTGAAGAAGCTGAAGATTGGTTAAAAGAAGTATTAGATAATTATTATGAGGGGAGCGAATAAAATGAAAGTAATTTTTCTACAAGATGTTAAAGGCAAAGGTAAAAAAGGTGAAGTGAAAAACGTGGCAGTAGGTTATGCACGTAATTATCTGTTTAAAAATAATTTAGCAATCGAAGCTACTCCAGGAAACTTAAAAAACTTAGAAGCTAAAAAGCGCAAAGAAGCTAAGGAACAACAAAAAGAAAAAGAAGAGGCAATGAATTTAAAAGATAAATTAGCCAATATTACGGTGGAATTAAAAGCTAAAGCTGGTGAAGGTGGTCGGCTATTTGGTTCGGTTACAAATAAGCAAATTGCTGAAGCATTAAAAAAAGAGTATGGCTATAAAATAGACCGACGCAAAATTGAACTTGACCAACCAATTAGAGCTTTAGGATATACAAATGTACCAGTGAAACTTCATCCTGAGGTTTCTGGTAGTGTGAAAGTTCATGTATCAGAGAAATAATAACAGGAAAAAGCCCTTAGGTAGAGGAGGAAATGGCGATGAATGATGGATGGAATGATCGCACCCCGCCACATAATATAGAAGCAGAACAAGCAATCATCGGTGCAATCTTTCTTGAGCCTGAAGCCTTTTCAACGGCATCTGAAGTATTGATGCCTGAAGACTTCTACCGAGCAGGTCACCAGCGTATTTTTGAAGCGATGATGCAATTAGCTGATCGCGGGGAAGCAATTGATGTGGTGACTGTCACATCCGCCTTACAAGATAGCAAGCATTTGGAAGAAGCAGGCGGAGTAAGTTATTTGACCGAAGTAGCTGGAAGTGTTCCAACAGCAGCTAATATCGAATATTATACAAAAATAGTTGAAGAAAAAGCAGTGCTGCGTCGCTTGATCCGAACAGCAACTGATATTGTTACAGATACGTTTACGAGAGAAGATGAAGTTGACGACGTATTAAATGAAGCGGAAAAAGGAATTCTTGAAGTTTCTGGACGAAAGAATTCAGGAGCCTTTAAAGCAATTAAAGATGTGCTTATTGATGTGTATGATAATATTGAACAACTCCATCAAAATAAAGAAGATGTGACAGGTATACCAACAGGTTTTAAAGACTTAGATCGCATCACATC
This sequence comes from Candidatus Avamphibacillus sp., assembly GCA_035301745.1. Classification (GTDB taxonomy): domain Bacteria; phylum Bacillota; class Bacilli; order Bacillales; family Amphibacillaceae; genus MSJ-26. Next base: position 6,713 of record DATGTS010000135.1, on the reverse strand, counting down.
TGGTTTTCAACGTAATGATTTAATTATCATTGCCGCACGACCATCTGTAGGTAAAACAGCATTTGCCTTAAATATAGCGCAAAATGTAGCGGTAAATACGGAGGAAAACGTTGCTATCTTTAGTCTGGAAATGGGTGCTGACCAACTTGTTCAACGTATGCTTTGTGCAGAAGGTAATATTGATTCACAACGTCTTCGTACAGGTAGTTTGATAGATGAAGATTGGGGAAAGTTAACCATGGCAATGGGCTCCCTTTCCAATGCTGGTATTTATATTGATGATACACCTGGAGTTCGTGTGAATGAAATACGTTCTAAATGTCGTCGCTTAAAACAGGAGCACGGGTTAGGCATGATTGTTATTGACTACCTTCAACTTATTCAAGGTAGTGGTAACTCAAAGGAAAGCAGACAACAAGAAGTTTCTGAGATTTCAAGGTCACTAAAGGCATTGGCACGTGAACTAGAGGTTCCACTCATTGCCCTATCCCAGTTATCCCGTGGAGTAGAGCAAAGACAAGATAAACGCCCAATGATGTCTGACCTTCGTGAATCAGGAAGTATTGAGCAAGATGCTGATATCGTAGGATTCCTATATCGTGATGATTACTATGATCAAGAATCCGACAAACAGAACATTATCGAGATTATTATTTCCAAGCAGCGTAATGGTCCAGTTGGTACAGTAGAACTTGCTTTTGTGAAAGAATATAATAAGTTCGTTGATTTAGACCATCGCTATGATACAAGTGATATACCACCTGAACCAATGCAAGTTTAGTTTAATAGATAAAATATGCCGGATAATCTTTAAACGATTATCCGGTTTTTTTCGTATCAAGGTTTTTTCAGGTGATGTTGCTTCTCACGATTACTTTGCTGTATATTTGTTTCATATTAATCGTGATAAGGTCTCTCTCGATTACTTTGCTGCATATTTGTTTCATATTAATCGTGATGAGTTCTCTCTCGATTACTTTACTGTATATTTGTTTCATAATAAACGTGATAAGGTCTCTCTCGATTACTTTGCTGTATATTTGTTTCATATTAACGTGATGAGCTCTCTCTCGATTAATTTAACTACAATTTGCGGAATTTTAATCGTGATAAGTCCGATATTGTGATCCATTAACAAGAATGATTAAAATATTTTATAAAGGAATGCTCGTATTTAGAGGACCACAATATTAATACGGATAATCTGCGTATTAGCAATCGTTCATATGTTATCCTGCCTTACCATCTTTAAGTTAGAACATAAACTAGAGCAAAATTTACTGATTTCAGAAGCAAGAGAGCCATTTACTACTTCCTGTGGGTTCTAAGTTCTCTTAATATTTGATAGACTGGCTAAAAGACTTTTTAGCTAAAGTACGATAAAATGTACGTAGTGTCATTCAAATTGGCTCTATTTTAAATAGAGAATGACGAAAACAACGAGATAACTAATCAAAGCATGTTATAATAGAAAATTAATATATAAAGGATGTGATGGAAATGCCACAGAAGATATTAGTGGTTGATGATGAACAACCAATTGCAGATATATTAAAATTCAATTTGGAAAAAGAAGGATATGAGGTTATCTGTGCTTATGATGGTGATGAGGCGATTGAATTAGCAGAATCAGATAATCCTGATTTAATTTTACTCGATATTATGTTGCCGAATAAAGATGGTAATGAAGTTTGTCGTGAAATCAGAAAGACACAAAACATGCCAATTATTATGCTTACCGCTAAAGATGATGAGATTGATAAAGTGTTGGGACTTGAACTTGGGGCAGATGATTATGTAACAAAGCCATTTAGTAATCGTGAAGTAGTAGCAAGAGTAAAAGCGAATTTGCGCCGTCATCAGCAGGTTGCTGATGATACAGTGAAGCCGAATAAAGACATTGAAATTGGCACACTTGTTATTCATCCAGATGCCTATACTGTCTCAAAAAATGGCAAAGAATTGGAGTTAACACATCGTGAATTTGAGTTACTTCACTATCTTGCACGACATATAGGGCAGGTAATGACCCGTGAAGATTTACTTCAGACGGTTTGGGGTTATGATTATTTTGGAGATGTACGGACTGTTGATGTTACAGTACGTCGCCTGAGAGAAAAAATAGAAGAGAATCCAAGCAATCCGATGTGGATTGTTACTCGTCGTGGGGTAGGTTATTATTTACGTAATCCAGAGCAGGAGTAGGTTCTATGCATAAAGTTGGTTTTTTTCGCTCGATACAATTAAAATTTATCATCATATATATTCTGCTCATTCTTGTTGCTGTCCAAGTTATAGGATCATATTTTGTGTCTAAATTAGAAGGAGAGCTGCTTGATAACTTTCTAGAATCAGTCGATGATCGGATTGACTTGTTAGGATACAACCTGCAGCAGGCCTTTAATCGGGAAAGGTCTGATGATGAAGAAGAACCAACTTTACAAGAAGAGGTACAGCAGATTGTAGAAGGGGTCGATACAGACGACGTTATTCGCCTGCAAGTTGTCGATAGCCAAGGAAGAGTTTTAGGTACGAATGATTTCTCCAATACTGGGATTATCGGGAAGAAGACAACCGATGATGACATTCAAAAAGCACTTTCACTAGATATTTCACCTGATAAGACTGTTTATGATCCAAGAACAGATAACCGCATATTTGTTAAGACGGTTTCCCTATATGACCAAGAAGATGAAGATAATATTATTGGTGTTATTTACTATGAGGCCTCATTAGAAGGGGTTTACGATCAAATTCAAAATATAAATGAAATATTTTTTAAGGGATCTGTTTTGGCGATTGTTGTTTCCGCTATTCTTGGGATTCTTGTAGCGAGGACGATTACCAAGCCGATCAAAGAAATGCGCAGACAAGCCCAAACGATGGCAAAAGGAGACTTCTCCCAGAAAGTAAATGTTTATAGCAGTGATGAAATTGGTCAACTTGCAGTGACATTTAACGATATGAATGATCGATTAAGGCTGTCATATGCGACCATCGAAGAGGAACAGCGAAAACTAAGCTCTATCTTAGAAAATATGTCAGATGGTGTTATTGCTACAGATGAAAAAGGCTCTGTAGAAGTAATGAATGATGCAGCAGGCCGCCTAATTGGTCAAAGCCCTGATGAAGTTATCGGTGAGTTTATTTTAGATGTTCTTCATTTAGATGAAAAAATTGTTGATGTTACGGAGTTACGGGATAGTGGCTCAATGATTATTGATTTTAGTGAAGATAATCATATCTTCCTATTGAGAGCTAACTTCTCTACAGTTATTGATGAAGAAGAGCAAATTACTGGATTTATTACCGTGTTAAGTGATGTAACGGAACAAGAGCAATTAGAAAGAGATCGCAGGGAATTTGTCTCTAATGTATCTCATGAATTAAGAACACCATTAACGACAATGCGAAGCTATATTGAGACATTGACGGAAGGGGCATGGGAAAATAAGGAACTTGCTCCTAAGTTTTTAAAAGTAGCTCAAAATGAAACAGAGCGTATGATACGAATGGTCAATGACTTACTTCAACTTTCCAGAATGGACCAGAATGACTATGGATTAAAACGAGAACGCGTTGAGTTTACCCATTATTTTAATGAAGTTATTGATCGGTTTGAAATGAATATACCGGAAAAAATTACATTCATACGAAAGATTTCTAATGATTCTTATCTTGTTTGGATGGATAAAGATAAAATGACGCAAGTATTGGATAATATTATATCGAATGCAATAAAATATTCGCCAGAGGGCGGGAAAATCACATTTAAGCTATCACGTCATAATAATCAAATGCTTGTTAGTGTGGCGGATGAAGGAATGGGTATACCGTATGATCGTCTTGATAAGGTTTTTGAACGCTTCTATCGGGCGGATAAAGCAAGGTCAAGAAAATTGGGTGGTACAGGACTCGGCCTTGCGATAACGAAGGAACTAGTTGAAGCACACCATGGAAAAATATGGGCTAAAAGTAGAGAAGGTAAAGGGACAACCATTTTCTTTACACTTCCGCTAATGAGTCAGGTGCGGAGGAGATATAAATGAACCTTGAATTGATAAAATCCTATGCTTTAGCCATTTTGGTATTACTTAGTCTTCTCCTAACATTCATATTATGGAATTATAAGCCAAACTTTGAACGTGTCTTTGATACCGATTATGTTGACGAAATTAATTTAGGAGGCACTGATAAAAAGAAAGCGGAAATTGTGCAGCCCGAGTCAATTATTTTTAAGAAGAATGATAAATATTTTGGTTTTTCTTCGCCACATGATACGAAAGAATTTTATAATGAAATGCAATCTTGGGTCTTATATGACTTCTGGGCTGCGGAAACAACTGGTCCACCGGATAATGCTTACCAAGTTGAAGTTACTTTTCCAGATGCAATTTCCCTAGATGTTTTGCCGAGTTTATTTGACATGGATGAAGACTTGGAAGAATTACCACAATGGTCTTTCAGGAGAATGTATTTGACATTAGATGAGGAATCATCGACTCTGAATGTTTACTTTTTATCGGTTGATGGCAGATATAGAGCGAAAGCAGTAGTGAACAATGCGGCAAAACAAGATGATGTTAGGGAGCATATTGAATCCCTTGAAGGAATGGTGGAATATATTCCACTGCTTGATTCAGAGACACCGATTTATATTCGTGAAGGGTCGGTAACTATGCCAAGACATACAGCAACGATTAGTACAATAGATCAAATTGCTCTCGTCAATGCTCTATTTAGTGACCCTTCCGCTGTCCGTAGAAATGTAATAGATGATGAAACCATTTATACAGATGGTCAGCGCCAAATGAGTGTGTTTTATAATCGTAGGTTGATGAAATTTGTGAATCCGTATCAATCCTATGAACCAATGTCACCAAATGACTTGCTTGAAAGAAGTATAAAAGATATAAATGACCACAACGGTTGGACGGATACGTATCATTTACAGGAAATTGACTTAGTTAATAATCAAATCCAATATCAAATGTATTATAAAGGTTATCCTGTTTATAATCGAAGCGGCTTGTCGACGATTAAGCAGGAATGGCATGATCAAGAGCGTATACAGTATGATCGGCCTTTATTTAGTATTAATGATCCACTTGGGGGCGACGAAGTTGAACTGCCATCTGGTTCCGCCATTAAAAACTTCCTGCAAAAAAATCCGAACTATGAGCTCGATAATGTTGAAAATATAAAAATCGGTTATCGATTATCTTTCCAGGATTCTGCCTTTTACACATTAATACTTGAACCAACATGGTATATGAAATATAACGGAAATTGGCAAGAAATAAATATGGAAGATAATATGATGAATAAAGGGGTGGACTGAGGATGCAATGGAGTCAAATAAAAACACTATTTATCCTCTGCTTCCTAGTCCTTAATATATATCTGCTTTATCTTGTAATTGATAAACAAAAAGAAGCGGACATTGGAATTATTGAGCGAGAGGATGCGACAATCGAAGAACAACTCGAATCAGAAGATATTACTTATATTGATTTACCAGAAGTAAAAGATGAAGAGCCATTTTTATCCGTAGAACAAAAAGTGTTTGATAGTGAGGATGCAAGCAGTTTAGATGAGTTTAGTAATCAAGATGCAGCTATCATTGATGAAAATATTATTATCTCTGTGTTTGACAAGCCGATACAATTACCAAGCAATGCGAAGGAACAAACTATTTTAAGTCTTTTAAAAGATGATATTTTATATCCGGAAGAATATGAGTTTTGGAGCTGGAATGAAGAATATAATGTTTTGGTATTCTTTCAGAAGAAAAATGAACGCCCCATTTATTTTAATCGTGGTGGCATGGTTCTCTTCTTTTTAAATAAAGAGAATGAAGTGTCAGGTTATATTCAGACGATGCTAGGTGAATCAGAAGAAGGAGAAGAAAATAAATCCCTTATTCAACCAATAAAAGCAATTGAGACACTTTACCTATCAAATAATTTAAATTCAGGTGAAAAAGTTACAAAAATGAAGATTGGTTATCATACAAGAGTTCCTCTGTCAGATGGTATGCAAGTATTCGTTCCAACTTGGAAAGTAAGTGTTAATGATGAACGCAATTACTTTATTAATGCAATTGAGGGATTCATATTTTCGGGCAATGATAATGACTTTTTACATGAAACGATTTCGACATATGAGGATAATCTCCACTCTGTCTCCATCGAGGATACAGAGGTAAAAGAAATGATTCTGGAACAATTAAGTAGCAGATTAGATAAGGAAAATGGGAGTGAGGAGTAAAGATGATGTTACGTTTTAGTGTTCTCGCTTCTGGAAGCACGGGAAACGCATTTTATATAGAGTCAGAAGAGCAGCGGTTACTTGTTGATGCGGGTTTAAGTGGTAAACAGTTGGATCGACTTTTCAATGAGATTGGGGTTGAACCAGCTACTCTTTCAGGAATATTAGTAACTCACGAACACAGTGATCATATTAAAGGACTAGGTATTATTGCAAGAAAATATAATTTACCAATTTACGCAAATGATAAAACATGGAAAGCAATGGAAGGATCCATTGGAAAACTAACACCTGACCAGAAATTTCATTTTAATATGGAAGAAGTAAAAACATTTGGGGATATAGATGTGGAATCCTTTGGGGTATCGCATGATGCTGCAGAGCCAATGTTTTATGTTTTTCATAAAAACGGAAAAAAGGTTGCACTTGTAACAGATTTAGGC
>DATGTS010000134.1:0-6172 GCA_035301745.1 Candidatus Avamphibacillus sp. | reverse complement strand
TTTATTCCGCAGTGGGTTCAAACCACCGCTGCCCAAATACAAGACTTTTTTAACGAATCTGTTTTCCCGATTTGGCAGAAGTTGATTGGTGCCATGGATCTTTTAACACTTGAGCAACAGGCTACCTTGCAAGACGGTATTGCTTCATTAGGAACCCGCCTAGCGGATACGCTGACTCAAATTGGACATGCTTTAGCTGACGGACTGACCCATCTCTTTATAATCGTTCCTACATTTTTCCTTGCTTTTCTGTTTATATTTATCGCTTTCTACTTTATTGGGAAAGATTGGGAAATCATATTTAAGAAAATATATGCATTCACACCTGCTTCTGTCATGGAGAAAGCACAGGCCTTTAAAAACATTCTAAGGTACAGGGTCTTTGGCTTTATTAAAGCTCAATTCATTCTCATGTTTATCGTTTCACTGATTGTTTTTATCGGGTTAGCTATATTAAGAACAGATCATGCATTAACAATTGCTATGATTGTAGGTATCGCTGAAATTCTTCCTTACTTTGGTTCCGGTACCATCTTGATTCCATGGTTTTTGTATCTGTTTTTTACTGGAGATATCAGCATGGGAATCGGATTAGCAATTGTATACGGCGTTACAGTGGCTGTCCGTCAAATGTTAGAACCGAAAATTCTATCCTCCAGCATGAACTTAAATGCACTTGCAGTGTTAATCTCATTGTTTGCAGGGTTAAAACTCTTCGGTGTAGTCGGTGTCTTCCTCGGCCCGCTTATACTCGTTATATTCGTTATTTTTATAGATATAGGGGTTGTCAAAGACTTAGTAGACTTTGTTAAATACGGATTTAAAGAAGATGAAAACATCAGGAAGGACGGGAATAAACATTAAAATTCCGTACATTTTCATATCATAGATGTACGGAATTTCTATTATGCTTTGAACGGTGTTGCAATATAAACCCGTACAGCATGTCATATTTTATAATTTCAAGCGAATCATATTGTGAATACATCTTAGATTGGCGGTCATACCTTGAATCAAAACGAATATACAAAAACAATGCTTACATTTGCTGATGGAAAGCTATATTGTGAATACATATTAAACGGAAAACCACCCATTTTGTTAATCCATGGTTTCGTTTCATCTACTTATACATTTAATCGCCTTATTCCCCTATTACAGAAAAACTTTTCCGTTATCGCTATTGATTTACTTGGTTTCGGACAGAGCGAGAAATCAACAACCTTTATTTATTCCTACACGAATTATGCCACACTGGTTGCTGAAGTCATCGCGTACTTTCAGCTTAAAAACGTTACAATTGCAGGCCACTCCATGGGCGGGCAAATTGCTTTATACACTGCCAGGAAAATTCCCGAAAAGGTAAATAAAGTCATATTATTAGCCAGCTCCGGTTACTTAAAAAGTGCCAATAAATTACTGATTTACAGTTCTTATCTGCCGCTATTTTACCTCATTGCCAAACGCATCGTAAAAAAACAGAGTGTGGGAGAGACTTTGAAAAATGTACTCTATGATCATTCCCTACTTACGGAAGAACAAGTGGAAGCGTATGGAAAGCCATTGAAGGAAAAGAATTTTTATAAGGCGCTTGTCCGATTGTTGCGGTATAGAGAAGGTGATTTAATTAGTGAACAACTGCGAGAAATACAAACTCCAGCTCTATTAATATGGGGCGCGGAGGATAAAGTTGTTCCATTATCTGTTGGCAAACGACTTGCTAAAGACCTGCCCCATGCTGAATTAATTACATACCATCAAACTGGGCACCTGGTTACAGAGGAAAGGCCGCGTGAGATTTATGAACAAATACTTGCCTTTACGCGTGATGCATAACTGTGAAGTGTTGGAGAGAACTTCTTTTTAAATACCTCTTGATGATATTATCGTTACAAAGCAAGGATATGTAAACCAATAATGCCTGTCTCACCGAGGAGCACAGGCATTATTTTTATCGCTTTCTTTTATTTTTCTTATTATCCAAATTCAGGAATTCACTGTCTTCGGCAAACTCAACATCTCTTTCCCTGTCCCTTTTCGGAGTTGTATCGTACTTGATTACATTCCGCTGTTTGCCTTTGTCTTTATTGCGATTTTTATTTTGTTCTGACATGTCCAAAAAACCTCCCTTAGATGTTTTAGGATTAGTATGTCCGAGAGGAGGTTTTTTATTTGTTTCCTTTATAAGGGGTCAGAAAGATTTAGATAGTCATTATCGATATCTTAGTATGCGCCTTCGACCCCGTTGGAAGTTGTATTCTTTTAGAAGATTATTTCACTTGTTGTTTACGGTCTTTCAGAATCATTCTCATAGTTACGAACGAAATACCTAGTGCAATTATGGAAATAATGAATGAAAAATATAACATAATCGACACTCCCTTCGTTGTATTTTTTGAATAATTAGGGTATGATATACATAAGATGATGGATAGGAAAGGGATAATAATCCCCTTCCTGTGTTGAGTTTTCAGAACGCTCACTTGTCGGAGTGAGGGTTCTTTTTCTTTTCACGTCTATTCAACTTTACCGATAACAGATTTAATACTGCTATAGCAAGGTTGAATAAAGCCGTAACCAAGATTAACACCTGTTCCATCACTTATCACCTCCTTTTTTTCGGAGGTTGAGTATATATCATACCCTATCACTTATTATAAATGAACACACGGGGACTAACAAGCTCAATTGCCATTTTTCTAACTATTTAATTCCTCCTTTGCCATCGTTGAGCTGGGACAAGGGGATCGGTTCATTGTCCCGCTGTTGCCACGTCGTCGTATGGAAGGTGGACCTGATCACTTAAGGTTATTACGTAAAACTTGTTAATATATAACCAGTTTTACCCTTCCTGCTAGATGGGAATTAAACTCCGAAACGTAGCGCTACACCTAAATATAAACGATCGCCCTATACAAGCAGCGATCGCTTTTCAACCTTGTTTGAAACCATCGTTTAATTTTCTTGCTTCTTCAGGGGTAGACATTTTTTCCCTGCCCGGGTAGCGAAGCCCGGTATCCCGATCAGATTCAACACGGCCACTTTGTTTTAACTTCTTTTCTTGACGGTCTCTTCCCATTTTTAAAGCACTTCCCAAGCTTAAGGTGAGTCTTTTAGCCGGGATTTATTCGTCTCAATATGTACTAAATGACGGGTGGAACAACCAGTCATTTCATAATTACGCTGATTACACACTAACCGATACATTTCAAAAGGGAATTAAACAGCTGGAACAACTCGCCGAGAAAAAAAGCGTTGCTTATTGTTGTTCAGAACGACATCCCTCCCGCTGCCACCGATTGTTAATCAGTAATTGGCTCGCCGCAAACGGCTGGGAAGTATACCATATTATTGATGGAAACAAAGAGGAGATTAAAATTTTGCCACATCAGCTGGGACAATGGGGTGCGATGCCTATTATTGAGAATGACGGGACGGTTGTTTATCCGGAAGTGGATTAATCTTAAGTATACTTCCAGAGCGTATGCCTTATCAGGTCTGCTTCACACCTTTCCCATCCTCCCCTACACATACTTGTAAGCTGGTATCATATACTTTATCAAACAAATATTTTAAAAATGAGTGTAGGTGATAACAATGTATATGCATGATACTGAAGTGTGGAATTTTGCTTCTGCTCCAGGCTTACACCCCATGAAAGTAACTGTAAATGTAAAAAAGTGCGGGACTTCACCCGGCTATCTATTTGTTGCACCATATACGATGTATGATGCAACTACGATTGGGCAAACAGGCGCACTCATTATGGATCAGGTTGGTAACCCTGTCTGGTTCCGTCCACTTGATACAAATACCCAGAACAGGGACTTTAAAGTACAATCCTACTTTGGGATTCCTGTTCTTACTATGTGGCAAGGTACGATATCGGGAACACAGTCTGCACACCCGCCCCTTCCAATCGGAGACCCCTTTCCCGGTGCCCATTTTCTAATCATGAACCAGCATTATCAGGTGATCAAGACCATCACAGCAAAAGTGGGCTTTACTGCAGGTGTACATGAATTTATTATTACAAAGCAAAATACCGCCCTATTTACCGCGATAAAACCAGTACCTGCAGATTTGTCCGCCTATGGAGGTCCAAAAGACGGTTATATAGATAATTATTCCATTCAGGAAGTAGATCTTGAAACAGGTCAGCTTCTTTTCTTTTGGGATGCGTTTGATCATGTGGATCCGTCTGATTCTATGGCACCTATTTCATCGGTGGTAAATCATATTTGGGACTGTTTCCACATCAATTCCTTGGAAGAGGGGCCGGATAACACACTTTTGATCAGCATGCGTGACATGTGGGCAATCTATTTGATCGACAAAGTGACAGGAGATATTATTTGGCAGCTTGGTGGAAAGCAGAGTGATTTTACTTTTGATCCGAACGCTACATTTTCCTGGCAACATGACGCCCGTTTTAGACCAGGCAACAAAATAAGTCTATTTGATAATGCTTGTTGCGCCACTTCTGACACACCACCTGCGGGACCTACCCGCGGCTTAATTCTAACGCTTAATTACAAAAACATGTCCGTAGCGATGGATCGAACTTATTACCATGATCCGTTGTTGTATGTGTCACATCGGGGAAATTTGCAACAACTACCGAATGGCAATCAATTGGTTGGATGGGGAGAGCAGCCATATATTTCTGAATTCAAATATGCCGGTAATACGGAAAAAAGACCTTCCATAAATATGATATACGACATGCAATTTCCCGGTCAAAATTTTTCTTACCGGGCGTTTAAATATAACTGGACAGGATTGCCACTTTCCCCGCCGAGCATTGCAGTAGAGCCGGTGGATAAAGATGCAGTGATCATTTATGCTTCATGGAACGGTGCAACTGAACTCGTTGCCTGGCAAGTACTCGCTGGGACAACACCTTATGACATGTCAGTGATTGTCTGGAATACCCCACGCACCGGATTTGAAACAAGTATCCCTATTCATTCTATTGGATCCTACTTTCAAGTACATGCATTGGATGTGTCTGGCAAAGTTATTGGCAGGTCGCGGATGATTCAACAAAGATGCGAATAATGCGTACCAGTTGACTAACAAGCGTCAAATAGCCCTCATCTGAAAATAGGTGTAGATATTTGACGCTTATTTTACAACGATCCCCAGTACATTACTTTATCCTGAGTCTTTTATAACGATAACTGTTCTTTTAATTTCCTGATTTCGTCAACGTTCATAGGAGTGACTTCTGCAATCAGTTCAACTGCTAATTCTTTTCTCTGCATTTCGATTGCCACTTTTTTAACACCCTGTGCCTCTCCTTCTTTTTTGCCAATTTCTTTTCCTTTCTTAATGCCTTTCTCTTCATATGAAATAGGCAGATTCTTAAGCAACTCCGCTTCCGGTGATTTTTCAACTTCCGCCATTAATTTCCTCTCCTCTTCTTCTGTTAATTCTAATTACGTTTTTAGAAAACTTGGCATTCACCAATCTTTTAGGCGATGCCTTAGTTGCACTTATGCAGAAAGAGAAAATAGGCATATACTTCTTTACTGCCAAAAAACCCGTAAATCAGTCGCTCTTTGGCCGGATCGAGTTCCATTCTGGTTATCATGCGCAAAAATTCCTTTTTCATCTGCACACGTTCTTTTTCATCATATCCCATTTTACTTAGCAGTGCGGCTGCAGCCGGGTTATCTGCGGCATTGACAAAATACCACGTCCTTTGGGGTGTTTTTGGCGAAGGTAACTGAGGTGTGTTTCTGATTATAATATAGCATGTTTTTACGTGAAGAACATAGATATCTAACTATTTGATTAGTTATGTTGCGGGCAGTTGTTTTCCTGAAAAAAGTTTTCAAACAAACGCAAGTCAAATATATACATATTCCAGGAAAATTTACTTTTTCAATGTACGTGATATAATATGGGATGCTTTTAAAGAACATTCCACATGGAGGTAACATGCTTACATTTGAAGAAAAACTAGCAATTATTGAGTCATTTCCCGAATTACAACGTCACGACATATCCCTTGGCCGTGTCAATTTTCATTTTGAAGAAAGTATCATGGATAAAAAAATTGTGGTATACCGTCTGCACCCTAATGGGAACGGATTTGTGTATGCTGAACAAATAGATGATCATTATACGATTGATTCCAAAGGGATGGTAAACATCCGTGATTTCA
>DATGTS010000133.1:0-2287 GCA_035301745.1 Candidatus Avamphibacillus sp. | reverse complement strand
GTGTATATGAACCTGTGTTAACCCGTTTCTTTTATGAAGGAAGGACAGAATGCGCAAGGGCAACAAGCAGAGAAAAACTGAACTTGGTGAGCGCACTGGAATCCGGTGTTCAAAGTAATGAAACTTTATATACACTGATGCAAGAGGCGAGTGATGCCCATTCCCTCCGTATCCTGGAGTGTCAGAAAGGGTTAGGTGTTGAAAGGCATATGTATGGTCTGGAGCAAATTTACAAATTATTTGGAGCAGGCCTTGGAATAAAAGAAGAGCCGGAAATCTTTAAAGATAAAGGTTATTTGACCATGCGTCATGACTTTATTTCCACGAGTGGAATGGCGTATGATAATGTGAAGTATCGTATTTTTGGTCCGGTAGTAGAAGGTGGATACGGATTAGCTTACATTTTATTAGATAAGTCTATTTCCATTAACATCTCATGCAGGGATTCGGAAAAGGAAAGCGCCAGGCAGTTAACAGATCACTTAATGGATGCTTTACATGAATTAAGGTCCATTGCAACAAGTGCTCAAAATAAATTTAGTAAATAAAAGAGGGAGAGAAATGCAAGACCATTCTCTCCCTTAGGTTGTTTTAGTGCTATTAAACAACAGGGATAACTTCGGAAAAACTAATAAACTAATCTATAAAACATGCAACTGGAGGGGAAATGATGTCGGATATGGATATTTTCAACATACATGAAAAACTAAAAGAAATAACAAATGATACAAATAAAGATGATCTGCATATCCTGGGGCAGGAATTAGAATTAGAAAACTTTAAAGATGTTTTATTAAAATCGGAACAGATTCGTGAAAAATATCAATTAAATGTCGAGCTTCAGAAAATACTATTACTTGTGGAAGCGGTTAGCTATGCACAAACGGGTGACTTGGAAGCTTCAGCAGAAATCATTTCCGAACTTTATAATTCCATGCCCCTCGCAACAGATGAAATAGTTTTATTAGGTCAGTTAGCTTTTATGTGTGATTATAAGCTGTCGCGAAGAATAATGTCTAAAGCAGTGGAGAAAATGGAAAAGGAAATTGAAACGGATCAAGAGAAATTGGCGCGGTCTTATTTGGTGCTGGGAGAAGCAGAAGAAAATCTGGAAAAATACATTCGGGCTGTGAAGTATTATAAAAAAGGATTAAACTATTTTCAGCAATTAGAAGAACGAGAACAAGATCAACATATGATTTTATATTTACATTTCAAAATTGGTATGCTCCATACAACTTTGAATGAAGCTGAGGAAGCTGTGACATATTTAAATAAAACAATCAGCCTTGCCGGAGAAAATGATTATATAAAGATACATAGCCTAGTGAGCATTGCCATGACATATGGAAGTGAAGAAGAAAATGAAAAATCATTTCCTTACTTGGAAGAGGCTATTCAATTATTACCAGGTTCATCATTAAAAAACACAAGGGTACATGCGGATGCTTTGACAGAAATGGCATTCTATTATTTTAAAAAATCCGAATTGAAGGAAGCGGTACCATATTATACAGATGCAATCGCGCTGTTTAATGACCAATCAAATACGTCGCATCGTAAATTAGGTATGATTTATATGCAGTATGCCTATTGTTTGGAACATAAAAATCCTTCAAATATAACATCAGCGGGACGAAACTATGAAAATGCTATTGTGCAACTGGAAAAAGTAAATGATCAAGAATTGCTGGAGAATGCTTTAGCTGATGTGATTGCTTTTTTTTATCATACAAAAAATACGAGTAAAAAACGTTTATATGAAAATAAAGTTGTCCGGATGATGAGCCAAAAGTAAGAAACAGGGGGATGAAAGTGTCCCCCTGAATAAAGTCTTCTTTATTTTTCAGCCTTATTTCTCGCCGCTATCCAGTTAATTAATCCACCGTGTAAGACGATTTCCTTTTGTCGCGGTGATAATTGATGTGCTACTTCTATATCTTTATTTTGTTTGGATAATGTAGCCGTCAATGTATCTCCTTCCATAAAGTTTTTTCTTAAATTGGTGAACGTAATGAGTTCTCCCTGCTCCAATGAGTCATAATCAGCTTCATCAACAAATTTAAGTGGAAGTACTCCAAAGTTAACAAGGTTTTGCCAATGGATGCGGGCGTAGTCTTTAACAATGGCGGCACGTAATCCGAGATATCGCGGTGCAAGCGCAGCATGTTCTCTGCTTGATCCTTGCCCGTAATTAAAACCGCCTACAATCGCATGACCGCTCTTTTTCTTCGTATCCATTGCCCGCTCCACATAGGTTGGATCTACAGCCTCAAATGTAAATTTA
>DATGTS010000132.1:0-46052 GCA_035301745.1 Candidatus Avamphibacillus sp. | reverse complement strand
GGTATTGCTGATCCAATAAATGCAAAAGCGTTTAATTGCGCCATTGAAACAATTAATCCCAGCAAAATTTCCCCTGCATAGAGGTTCCCGAAAAGACGCAAGCCAAGTGTTAGCGTGTTTGTAAATTCTTCAATAATATTTAACGGAAGTAAAAAAGGCATTGGTCGAACATAATCCTTTAAATACTCCTTACCACCCTTCACTTTCACACCATAATAATGTGTTAGAACGATAACCATTCCTGAAAGGGTCAATGTAAGTGTGGCATCAGCTGTTGGCGATTTCCACCAAAGGTTACCATCTACTACTCCAACGGTTACGACACCCACGATATTACTGACTAGAATATAAGTAATCAACGTCAAACCGAGCGGCAAAAATACCTTGCCCGTTTTCCAGTCCATCGTGTCGTTAATCATACCCTTAACAAATTCGACTCCCCATTCAAGGAAGTTCTGCATTCCCTTCGGCTTCATTTGAAGGTTTCGACTGCCAATAACTGCTATGATAAAGACAATCGCTGACACAACAATAATCATAAATACGTTGGAAAGGTTGAAACTTAACCATGGTATTCCAAATACATTCTCGACTATTGGTGCTTCATGATCCACTTTACTCACCTCTTTCCAAGCACAATACTACCTGCCTTGCTTTCAACATGCTTTACCTATTTACGGTATTTTCTAACATGTTTTAAACTAATCTTTTTGGGTAAAGGTACGTATAGCAAAATCAATAATGATAACTATGTAAGATATACCAAGTCCCAAAACAACACCAATAATTTGAAAATAAGCTTTAAAACGGAGTGCAATGATGACGGCAAGCGCTGCACCAGCCAATCTAGTAAAGGTTCCAATACCTAATGTTGAACCACCTTTGGCAGCAACTTCGCTAAAGCGTTTAATTTTTCTTTGCAGGACCCATAAGTTATAAAAACTGATGGAGCTTCCCAGCAAAAGTCCGTTGAAAAAGGTAGGGTAAGAGCTAAAGCCTGCTCCTAAAACAAAAATAGCTAAAAGGTAGAGCATCCATTTACGTTGCCGTGTAATCATACTTTCATATTGCGACATTTTTCTACTCTTCTCCCAACCCTGTTAATACATTGTATGTATAATATTATTAAGCTTATTTCATCATTGGTTTCAGCCCAGAAAGTAACTTCCCAGCCTTAGCTGTGATAAAAGTCACTGCCTTTGCCATTCAAATTGCTATAGTAAATATGAATTTTAAAAGATTTATTCTTAAAAAGAATGAAAACCCTTACCAATCCACACTAGACAAGTGTACAATAGGAGCATGTGGTTGTCAATCTGTTTATGAATTAACTACTTTTTTATGGATTTATTCTACAACTTGCTAGTTTATCTTTTATTCCCTATTGATTTTAGTATTTTAAAACCCTTACTTTCCATTATAATAGATATTTATTGGATGAAAAGTGACGTTTTTGTGAACTTTCATAGTCACAATTGATTATTTTCTTCCCGTTTATTATATCGTATTCTATAACTTGGATATTTTATCTTTCATCGCTTCTACAGCTTGATTATCTTCCGCCCACTTGAAAGCTATTATCGCTTGCTGATAGAAATTTTTAGCTTCCTTTTCATCGGATTGGGAAAAAATATCACCAAGTCCCCGGTATGCATATCCGATAATCATCGGATCATATGCTTGCTCTGCATGATACAGTGATTTTTCCATAAGGTTCCTTGCTTGTTCATACTGCTTGTTTAGTAAGTAGATCATACCTTTCTCGTAAACATTAGCCGCCAGCTCTAAATGAAAATCACCATTAAGTGTCTTATAAATTTCTGCCTCTGTCGAAAGAAAACGAAGCGCTTTTTCATATTGTCCAGCAAGTCGCTCAACCATCCCAAGCTGATGATAAGCAATTGCTTCTTCTTCCTTATTATCCACAGATTCGGCAATACGTAAAATTTCCAAATAAAGCTCCCTTGCTTCAGGGTAATTTCCAAGTTCACTTTTTACGAGAGCAAAACCGTGAAGTGCTTGCTTATATGCTGGCGATTCTCTGTCATCTATTTTATCGACACATTCTAAAAATAAAATTTCCGCTTGTTTCATACGTCCTTTTTCAAATGCATTATAGGCATTTTGAAGCTTCTTAACCATCTGTCTCATTTTTTCACCATCTTCTAAGTAAAAAATATAAATTAAGAACTTTTACCATCATAGCATCGAAGCGAACTTACGACTAGCTAAAAAAGCTGACGAAATCACCAGAATGGTTTTCCGTCAGCTTCCCCAACTTAACAACTAAGGTTCTATTACAATCATCGTTTCATGACTTTCATATTCGCCATTTTCCAATTCAACCGTTATCAGAGCTTTATATACCCCTGGTTCTCCTAGATCAGACTTTGACATTTCCCCTTCGTTTAACCCCATATGGGGCTCGTCTAATCGTAGGAAATGCTGTTCATACATCAGTGTGTCAGGATTATAAAGATTAATATCCACTGATTTTGCTTGTTCTGTTAAATAAAGTTGATACTGAAATTTATCTTCAGCTAATGGTTTTAATGCAAAACCAAATCCCATTGCCTTAGGATTATCAGCTACTTCACTTATGAATAAATAAGGGAGCTGATAAGTTTGGTCGCCTCCTTCCAATAATAGCCAACCTTGATGTGTCCCTTTTTCCAATAAATGGGGATTTGCATCTATGTCAATCTGAATCGTTTTTTTCTCATTTTTTCCAAGTGTAAATGTTTGCGGTAAATTCCAGCTTATGCCTTTTTCTTTTTTCGGTATGTTAAAAGAAAATGTTTTTAGCTGATTTGTTGTATTCTCAATGGTAAGTTCGGCTGTCTTTTTTCTATTTTTATTGTCAACCTCTCCAAAAGATAGTGTTGGATCATAAATAATGGTTGATGATTGGAGTGCTTTTTTAGGCTGGACCATCCCTGTTCCCTGTACAATTGGCTCCAAAAACTCTTCATCTTCATTTACCATTTGTTTTGCTGTTGTTTTTAGCGCGCCAATAATTTGTTCATTGGACCAATCCGGTTTTGCTTCTTTCATCAATGCAATCACTCCTGATGCATGAGGAGCTGCCATGCTTGTTCCTTGTAAAATTTGATAACCGCCAGGAACGGTACTTAATATATCTGTGCCTGGAGCAAGAATATCAGGTTTTATATCCCAATTTACCGTCACAGGCCCCCTTGAACTAAAATCTGCTACACCGCTAATCTGTTCTTCATATTCCGTATCAAGGTAAAGTGTTTTTTCTTTACTTTGATGAGCAAGCCATTCGCCATCCCTTTTTGATAATTGTGCGACAGGAATCGTAACTTGTTCATCATCACTAACAATGGATCCTTGAAAATCTTCCTCTTCATGATTATAAATTAATACAGCTTCCGCTCCTTGTTCTTGTGCATTTTTAGCTAGATCATAAAAGGGAACCTTCCCTCGTTTTATGAGAGCAATTTTTCCAGCAACATCTTCTTCCTCTGTTGCGACCGCATAATCTTTCGTTAATTTCCAAGGAGCCGAACCCATAAAAGGCATTATACTTAGTTTCCTATCACTCGTTACCTCAGATAAATAAGGAATTTGCTTTGATTGTTCTGCTGCTCCAATTGAAAGGGCCTTGGAGGCTGTAGCAGGGGATCCGACTGTCCAATCATTTGGTCCACTATTTCCATTTGCAATAACGACTGAAATTCCAAGGTCGGTCGCTTTATTCACAGCAACACTTGTTGGATAATCGGGACCATTTATGTCATTTCCTAACGATAAATTAATAATATCCATCCCGTCTCTTGCCGCCTGTTCCATCGCTGCGATAATTTGTACAGAGGTACCCATGCCACCTGGACCAAGTGCTCGGTAAGCATAAATTTCCGCATCTGGGGCGACACCATTAAGGAAGCCATTTCCCGCAATAATTCCTGCAACATGGGATCCATGTTGAGTGGGTATTCCCTGTTCAGGCAACGTTTCCATAGGATCCTCATCTAAATCAACTAAATCATAGCCACCACGATAGTTTACCTTTAAATCTGGATGAGTATAGTCGATTCCAGTATCAATGACTCCTACTTTAATTCCTTTTCCTGTATATTCGGTATTGTTTAATGTCTCGGGGAGTACCATTTGCTCGGTATCTTTTACATCTTCAGCTGACAGAACTGGTGGAGATTCTAATGTCTTTGATTCATTTGTTTTATAAGACACGGACGGGTGAATAGCTCTTACAAATTCCAGAGAAGATAGACGGCTTAATACGTCTGGTGGAGCTTTTATTGCAAGACCTTTGAATAAGGTATCGTAAACGGAGACTACATCTACACCGGGATGATAGATGTTTAGATATTTTTTATGATCATGGGGATTCCCTTCCACTTCAATAATAATTGCTTGTTCTTCATCATTGTCTTTTCTTTCCCCACTATCCCACGCTTGGGTATGGATTGGTGAAAGGGTTATGAATAAAATGGATAATAACAAAATCAATCGCTGCATCGAACCACCTCTTTTAATTTAGAGTGCATCGAGCAAGAGAAAAATATACTTTAATGCGCAACATTTATGGACAGATAATTATCAAAGAAGAGCTACTACGTAATTTTAGACTAATCGCTTCGGAGAAACATTGCGCGCAGACTGAGAACGTACTCTTTTCGACGAAGTCATAAGGACGTGTTTGTCAGTCTCCCTCTCAACCTATGCAAAAAGGAGATTTCTATTATCTTTTAGAAATCTCCCTTCTCACTTTCTTTATTCTTTTTCAAAGTAATTTAAAATAGCATCTACTATTCGACGTGATGCTTCTCCGTCACCATAAGGGTTGGAGGCTTTTGCCATCTTTTCATGTGCCTCTTTACTGGAAAGAAGTTCATTTGCCATATTAAAAATCACATCTTCATCTGTTCCCGCTAATTTTAATGTACCCGCTTCAATTCCTTCTGGACGCTCCGTTGTATCCCTAAGAACGAGAACGGGAACACCGAGGGACGGCGCTTCCTCTTGAATCCCACCAGAATCGGTTAAAATTAAATGTGCATGGGCTGCCAAATTATGAAAATCAATGACACTTAGCGGCTCAATCAGCTGAATTCGTTCATCGCCACCTAAAATTTCATTTGCCGTTTCACGTACAACAGGATTCAAATGAACGGGATAAACAACTTTAATATCTTCATGTTCAGCTACTAATCGTTTAATCGCTCGAAACATTTGCTCCATGTTTTCACCTAAGTTTTCCCTTCGGTGGGCTGTCATTAATACCAAACGACGACCATTTAATTGTTCAAGAACAGGATGGACATACTCCTCACGAACCGTTGTCTTAAGCGCATCAATTGCTGTATTTCCAGTTACATAGATACTCTCATCCTGTTTATTTTCTGCTAATAAGTTTTGTTTCGCCTTTTCAGTTGGAGAAAAATGCATGTCTGCAACAACACCAGTTAGCAGGCGATTCATTTCCTCAGGATATGGTGAAAATTTATTCCAGGTTCTTAGCCCTGCCTCTACATGTCCAACTGCAACTTTATTATAAAACGCAGCAAGAGATGCAGCAAACGTTGTTGTTGTATCTCCATGAACAAGAACAATGTCAGGTTTCGTTTCTTGCATCAGTTGATCCAGACCATCCAGAACCCGAGTTGTAATCTCGGCTAACGATTGCTTTTTCTTCATCACATTCAAATCAAAGTCTGGGTTAATCTGGAAAATACCGAGAACTTGATCGAGCATTTCCCTATGCTGAGCAGTTACGGTTACGATTGACTCAATTTGTTCTGCTCGTTTTTTCAATTCTAGAACAAGGGGAGCCATTTTAATCGCTTCAGGCCTTGTCCCAAAAATAGTCATGACTTTCAATCGTTTCCCCATTCCATGTTCCTCCAAACTAAGTTAATTCTTGAATTTATATTACTTTGTACCAAATAAACGATCTCCTGCATCTCCTAGGCCAGGCACAATATAACCATTCTCATCTAACTTTTCATCTTTGGCGGCTAAATAGATATCTACATCGGGATGCTCTTTATTAATTAATTCAACACCTTCAGGGGCACCAACTAAACAGACAAGTTTAATTTGTTTTGCTCCACGCTTCTTCAGTGAATGAATCGCATCATTCGCAGAGCCACCTGTCGCAAGCATTGGGTCAAGTACAATTAATTCACGCTCAGAAATATCGGAAGGCAACTTTATATAATACTCGACAGGTTGTAATGTTTCAGGGTCACGGTATAGTCCGACATGGCCGACTTTTGCTGCTGGAAGCAAATTCAACATACCGTCTACCATACCAAGACCTGCACGAAGAATTGGAATGAGACCTATTTTTTTGCCGGCTAAAACATTTGATTTCGTCTCAACCACAGGTGTTTCCACCGTTTTTTCCTGGACTGGTAAATTTCTCGTTATTTCAAAAGCCATTAACATCGCAACTTCATCAACAAGTTCACGAAATTCCTTTGTACCTGTATTTTTGTCTCTAATAATTGTTAGTTTATGTTGGATTAGTGGATGTTCAAGTACATGTACTTTTCCCATCTTGTCGATCACTCCTTCAGATTAGTTGTATCCATAAAATTGTACAGAAAAGTAGAGCAGGATTCAAGAGATTATCCAACCCGACCAAAAAAAGAAGTAGCCACTCATTAGATTTATTAATTTGCTTAATGAGTGAATCTTAAACCATACAGGGGGCACGATTTTCGCGTTTGCGTGACCCCTATGACTGAGTTTCTACCCCATTGGGGGAACGATTATCACATTTGCATGACCCCTATGACTGAGTTTCACCCCATTGGGGGAACGATTATCACATTTGTGTGACCCCTATGACTGAGTTTTGCCTCATTGGGGGAACGATTATCACATTTGCATGACCCCTATAACTGAGTTTTGCCTCATTGGGGGCACGATTATCACATTTGCATGACCCCTATGACTGAGTTTTGCCCTCATTGGGGGCACGATTCACCGTACGAGTGATTTTACAATGAAAAAGGATACTCTTTACGTGAAAGAGTATCCTTGGTTATTATTCATATAATGGAAAACGTTCTGATAATGAAGCGACACGCTTTTCTGCTTCTGTTAATTTTTCTTCGTTATCAATGTTTTTCAATGTAAGTGAAATAATGCTTGCAATTTCTTTCATTTCTTCTTCTTTAAACCCGCGTGTTGTAACTGCAGCTGTACCGATACGAACACCACTAGTTACAAATGGACTTTCTGTGTCAAAAGGAATCGTGTTTTTATTTGTGGTGATTCCAATTTTATCAAGAACTTCTTCGGCCACTCTTCCTGTCAACTCAAGAGGTGTCACGTCTAATAAAAGTAAGTGGTTATCTGTGCCACCCGAAACAATGCGAATTCCTTCATCAACTAGTGCCTCTCCTAAAATTTTAGCATTACGAACGATTTGCTTCGTATATGTTTTAAAATCTTCAGATAAAGCTTCTTTAAAACAGGTCGCTTTTGCTGCAATGACATGCATCAATGGACCGCCTTGCATACCTGGGAAAACAGATTTGTCAATTTGTTTTGCATATTTTTCTTTACATAAAATCATACCACCACGAGGACCACGTAATGTTTTATGTGTTGTTGTCGTTACAAAATCTGCATATGGCACTGGGTTTTGGTGAAGCCCTGTAGCGACAAGTCCTGCGATATGCGCCATGTCTACTAAGAGGTAAGCACCAACTTCGTCTGCAATTTCACGGAACTTTGCAAAATCAAGTTCACGAGAATATGCACTTGCTCCTGTTACAATTAACTTTGGTTTTACTTCTTTTGCTTTTTCTAAAACTATATCATAATCAAGCTGCTCTGTTTCTTTATCTACACCATAATCTACAAAATTATATAACTTACCACTAAAATTCACTGGGCTCCCATGTGTTAAATGACCACCATGGTTTAAATTCATACCAAGTACGGTATCCCCTTGTTCTAAAACTGTAAAGTATACAGCCATATTCGCCTGGGCTCCAGAGTGTGGTTGAACGTTAGCATGTTCTGCTGCAAATAATTCTTTTGCCCGGTCACGAGCTAAGTTTTCAACTACGTCAACATGCTCACATCCCCCGTAATAGCGTTTACCCGGGTAGCCTTCCGCATATTTATTTGTTAAAACAGAACCCATCGCTTCCATAACAGATTCGGAAACAAAATTCTCTGAGGCAATGAGCTCAATTTTATCTTGTTGACGCTTTTTTTCTGCTTGAATTGCTTCATAAATTTCTTTGTCTGTTTGTTTGATATGATCCATTTGTTTTTCTCCCCCTTGTTTTATACTTCCCTTATGTCTATTTATGTATAGAGTTTATCCAAATATCTAGGTTGATTATAACATAGATATTTGGATAAAAAACGTATAAACTTTTTATATATTTAACGTGCTTATCGGTAAACAGCGCGCTCTCCGCCAATTAACTTAGGCCGTGTGCGAGCTCCGTTTAGATGTGCATTTCCAATCGATTTTTGTTCAAATCTGAGTGGTACGGCTACATGCTTCAAATGCATCCCTATCATTGTTTCACCAATATCAATCCCTGCATGTGCTTGAATATTTTCTACAACCACTGGATCTTTGAATTGTTTGTATGCATAGGTTGCCATGGAGCCTCCTGCATCTCTGGAAGGAATGACCGTTACTTGTTCTAAGGAATAGGTTTTCATTGTATCCCGCTCCATCACTAAAGAACGATTTAAATGTTCACAACATTGAAAAGCGAGATGCACTTTCGCATCATTTGCTAATCTTTGTAAACTATCGAATATTTGCTCGGCAACTTCTTCACTTCCTGCTGTTCCGATTTTTTCTCCAACAACTTCACTTGTCGAACATCCAATAACAAATAAATTTCCTTCTGTTAAATAGGAGGAATCCAGCCATTCTTTCACGACCGCTTCCATATCCTGTTTAACTTGCTTTGTTAGTTCAGTCAATCTTTTCACCTTCCTTGAAAATAATCACATACCTGAATGTAGTGGACTTACAAAAATTTATTTATTTTCGTACTCCATCATTTTATTAACTCTTCTTTCATGGCGTCCGCCTTCAAATTCAGTTTCCAGAAATGCTTTTGCAATTTCTCTTGCAGGCCCTGGCCCAGTGACACGCTCTCCCATTGCAAGCATGTTGGCATTATTATGCATCCTAGACATTTTTGCACTAAAGACATCCTGGGCTAATGCGCAGCGAACACCTTTTACTTTATTTGCTGAAATGGACATGCCAATCCCTGTTCCACAAATTAAAATTCCTAGATCGAATTCTCCTTTTGCTACCCGTTCAGCAGCAGGAACAGCATAATCAGGATAATCTACCGACGTTTCACAATTACAACCTATATCTTCATATTCAATACCTTTTTCCTCTAATAATTCTTTCACTTCATTTCGAAGGATCATTCCTGCGTGATCTGCGGATAGAATAACTTTCATTTGCATTGCACTCCTTTTCACCATGTTCAATCTAAAAAGCTTAAGATACATGGAATTTTTGTATATGTTTATTTAAATTTTGTGCTTGTTCTTCTAAATCATGTGCTAATTTATCAACATTTTCAATAGTGCTTGCCTGCTCTTGAATAGAGGCATTCATTTCTTCCGCTCCGGCAGATGTCTCTTCAGCAATTGCAGCAACTTCTTCAGATTCGGAAGCGGTAGATTTAATTGATGTGAGTTGCTTTTGAACAAGAATTAAAATTGCTTCGACCCCAGCTGCTACTTCCTTAACAGAACTTGACATTTGTTCAATAGATCTATTCGTTTTCTTTCCATTTTCCGCTTCTTTTTTCGTATCACTTACATTCATACTTATTTTTTGAGCAACCTGATTCACATCTTTTTGGATAGCCGAAATTAATTCAGAAATTTGCTTAACAGCTTGAGCACTTTCATCTGCTAACTTTCGTACTTCATCAGCGACAACGGCAAATCCCTTTCCATGTTCCCCTGCTCGCGCAGCTTCAATGGATGCGTTTAATGCAAGTAAATTGGTCTGGTCGGCTATATCGCCAACCATCGTAATAATCGACTCTACTTGAAGGGCGTTTTGTTTCAGTTGGTCCACATCGCTTAGTGATTTTTCCTGTTCATCCGCTAAATACTGTATTCCCTTTACTAATTGATTTACCACATTTTCACTTTCATTTAACGTACTTAACATGACAGTAGACTTTTCAGATGATTGTCTTGCTTTTTCTTCCACTTCTCCAGCAAGTGTTGTTGCTGTATCCATCGCCTCTACTGTTTTTTGAATGGCAAGTGCTGAGTTTTCCGCCCCACCTGCAATTTCACTGACAGCTGCACTAATTGAAGCGGAATGTGAATTTACTTGATTAGAAACGGTTTTTAAATCCAACACTGTTTGATTTGTGTTTTCAAAGTTTTGATTCACATTTCCAACCATCATTCGCAAGTTTTCTAGCATTTTATCAAAAGCTAATCCAAGCACTCTAATTTCATCATCAGACTCATAAACCTCAATCGATTGATTTAAATCTCCTTCAGCTGCTTTAGAGGCCGCCATTTCCAATTTTTCAAGTGGTTTTGTAATCAAACGTGCAAAAAAGTATGCTAAAATGCCTGACCAAACAATTCCGAGCACTAATGTAATAACCACGAACATTTCCATAGAAATATTTAAGCTCTCTTGAATATAATCATAGACATAATAGATAAAGAAGGCACTCGTCGAATACGTAATTAACGCTAAAACCGTTGTAAACAAAACCAATTTCATTCGCAAACTAAATCGATAGTTTTTTCTCATGTTTAATAGCCCCCGATTTAATTAAGCCTTATTAAGCTTCCCTCTTCTTTAGCTTTTCAACCAACATATCGATATAGTTTTCTATCTCTTTCACTGTACGCTCATACACCGCTAAATCTCCACCAAATGGATCGGATATATCATAGTTTATTAGATCACGTTCCATTGCTTGAATTCTTTGGATATCTGGTTGGAGATGTACAGCTAATTTTTGGTCAAGAATATTGTTATCGAATTTATGCTGGTTTTCCTGGACAAACTTTGATTTTTTTTCCTCATAATCTGCATATGCTTTTTTTAATTCTGTCCATACTTCTTTATCGGCTTCGGAGACGTATTCTTTTAGGGTGAAAAACGTATCACTATAATCGGGGTACTGTAAAATTAATGATTGTTTATGTTGCGTTGTCATCGTTAAGACAAGTTCAGCCCAGTTAAGTAATCTAGGAGTTACAGATTGTGTTTCGTGATGCAAATCGATTCCTTTCTTCTTTAACGATGTGATTGTATGTTGATTTGCAAGTTGTTTTTCAACAGCAAAGATACCTGCAGATTTAACTTCAACTTGAGGCATTTTCTTTTTTAATAATGCTTCTGCCATTGGACTTCGGCACGTATTTCCTGTACAAACAAACAATATATTCATTAACGAACCTCCATGCTCGCTTATTGATTCAGTAAAAAAGCAGGGGAGTATTTTACGATGCTACTCTCTCTTCTTATTCTTACCTTTAATATACCATATTCAAAAATTGTGTGTTAGAGATTCCTTTATTTCCTTATGCAACTGAATCGCATCCAAGAAAAAAGACTGGAGTCCCCAGCCTTTAATGAAGATATCCCCAGTTTAGCCAAATAAAATATGTAGACCAAAACCACATAAAATACTCCCACCTAAAATTTCACTATAGGCACCTAAAAAACCGTATACCTTTCTTCCAAGTAGCAGTCCAATCCAGGTTAGCAGCATACTAATAAATCCAAATAAAAGGAGCGTTATAAAGACATTAGTACCTGATAAACCAATTCCGAGGCCTACTGAAAAACTATCAATACTTACAATAAATGCTAAAGCAATCATGCCTATGCCAGAGACATTCGTGGTCATTTTCGAATCAACATTAAATGCAGATAAAAGCATGTGGACACCAATAGCGATTAATAAACTTCCACTTAGTAATGTGGTTAAGTGGCCCACTTTATTTGAAATAATATTTCCGAGCAAAATACCTGAAAATGGCATGATTACATGAAAAATGCCGAACACAATGCCAATCAAAGCAATTCGTTTCAACCTGATTTTCTGCATTCCAATGCCAAGACTTACAGAAAAAGCATCCATACTTGTAGCGAAAGCCATAAAAATAAGGGGTATAAGTTCACTTAGTGCGGTTTGAGACATGAAATATCCTCCCTGGACATGCTTATAAACTATATGCATTCCAGGTTTAGAATATGTTCATTTCGTATCTATTCACCATCTATTATATTTTTTAGACCTTCGTGTACCTTGAGACTACTTTTTCTAATATAAACTATTCCTTACGAATATAATCACTAGCCGCTTTTCTTAAACGGTTCATCACCGCTTCTCCAATCCCTTTCCTTTCAAAAGTTTCACATACGATAAGATCTACACTGCCTTTTTTAAATTTTCGTAAGGCATCATATAAATGTGTGGCTACATCATTTATGTTTTCTCCTAGTGTAATCATTTCATCGGCAACCAAATGGCTTGCCATTTCTGAGCTCGCGATCAAACCTATACGATTAAATTCTTGTTTCTTTTGATCAATCACTTTCTGTAAAGTCGCAGCGTTCCCTTCGACCAATACAAGTGGAACTTCCGGGGAATAATGTCTATATTTCATGCCAGGTGCTCTTGGCTTTTCGCCTTGTTGATGCAGTGCAGAATCCATGCCAACCTCTCCAACTACTTCTTCAAGCTGCTCTTTTGTAATCCCACCTGGGCGTAAAATAATTGGAAAATATCCCGTACAATCAATTACAGTTGACTCTACTCCGACACCTGTTGGCCCAGCGTCGATTAAACCATCTATTTTCCCACATAAATCTTCCCATACATGTTCTGCTGTTGTCGGACTCGGCTTACCCGAAATATTTGCACTTGGTGCAGCAACGGGAAGATCCACTTCTTTAAGGAGTTGATATGCAACAGGGTGATTTGGAATGCGTACACCGATGGTATCAAGCCCAGCAGTTACATTTTTTGCACATGTCCCGTTACTTGGAAGAACAAATGTTATCGGACCTGGCGTAAATTGTTCTATCAACTTATCCACATATTCAGGATAACGTTTTACAAGTTTTTTCAATTGACTCTTCATCGCAACATGAGCGATTAGCGGGTTATCCCCAGGCCTTCCTTTTGCTTGAAATATCTTTGCAACAGCCGTCTCATCTGTCGCATCTGCGCCAAGACCATAAACCGTTTCTGTTGGGAACGCGACTGTTTTTCCACTTATCAGCAGGCTGGCTGCCTCACGTATTGCTTGATTATTATCGTTAACATCTGATTTTATATACCAGCGTTTTGTTTCATTCATTCTTGTCCCTCTTTTCACTTTTAGTTTAATGTAAAAAAGATGGATACGCAAAATTTTAATGAACTGAGTATTATGGTGAAAAAAGTAAAACTTATGACAAAAACCTTGTACAGTCCCCCAGAATCTAGAAGCATATAAACCTTAAATAAATTATAATAGTTGTATTATGAATTCTTAGTTATACACAGCCCATAGCAAAATAATTTAGAATAACAAAAAGCCTGCGGAGTTATCCACAGACTTTTTAATATATAAAAAGGGAGAAGAATATCTAATTAGGAAAATAGTTTGGCTATCTATGATGATGCCTAACCTTATTTAGAAAATGGAACTCTTTCATTATAGGATACAATGAATCTACAAAGTTATACACAGAGATAGAAGTTGCACACAGCTTCACCACAAGTTATTCACAAGCTGGTTGTGTATAATGTGGATAATTGTTACGAAACATGGTATGCCCACCAATTTCCTTCCTTTTTACTTTGTGTAGGAGCCCACTTTTCTTTCGATTGTGGATAAAACTGCAGTGCTTCTAACAATAAATCCACAACCGGTTGATGACTGTAGACATATAGCTTTTTTGCCTGTTTTCCTTTCGTCATTTGTAAAATCGTCTCCAACAAAACAGGGAGATTAGCAGCAGCTTCTTTAGCAATATAAAGCTGTTTTAACCAATATATATCGTTACCCGTGGTAGATAAAACAAAGCAACCCTTAATTTCTTCATCCATTTCAACAACATAGCCTTCTTTTAATAAACCATCTTTATTAAAGCCATGTACAGTATTTAAGAACGTTTCTATTTTATCGATTGGTACATGACATGCGGATGTTATTTTCACCTTAACCACCTCTCCTAAAAGTTGATCGTTTTACTTTATTGCTTTTCTCTATCATTTTATGCAGCATGTAATGAAACTATGACCAACCAAACCATTCAAATAGAAAAAATTTAACTTCAACTTCTTCTTCCTCTGTCTCGTCAGCCTCAGCCATTTCCGATGACTCTTCCTCATCAACACTAATTCCGTTGCTAAAGTCTAAAAAGCATAGAGGAGGAAATAAGACACACCACCAATTCGATCCTTTTCCTTCACCAATTGTAATAAGGACTGCTTCATATTCACCAGCTGGATATAAATAAGAGCCATAAACTTTTGTCGGAAAGGTAACATTTTCTCCATACTCCACTTCAAATTCAGTAGATTGTTCGTTAGCCGCTAGCGTTTCATCTACAATTCTATCAATCTCCGGAATTCGTTCTTGGATAAGTTTTCTCGCCTTGTCAATATCGGTTATATTTTCTACCCAGGATGTAATTTCTTCATTTACTTGATCCCGTACAGCTTGTTTTATTTCCTGATCCACTTCGTCATCGCTATTTGCAAGTATTCTTAGACGAATTGCATCATCTGGAATAACCTGATATTCTTCGTTATCTTGTTTTCCTTCTCCAACTAAAGGAAAAGTAAAATATAATAATGTAAAAATAAAAGCAAAAAATACTAGTTTTTTCATCGTTTCTTCTCCTCTGTTTTATTGATTTATTCACAGTATGGTCAGGGTGGATGAAATTTAAACTAGTATTCTAGTGATTTTTTAGTTGATTTTATTCCTTTAAGTTCTGGATTGCTCGAAACGAGTTGGTCAAAAGTTAATTAATGCTTTGTATTTCAATCCATGCTGGGAAGACGAGAAAAAACGATTCGATCCTTTTTGTTAATGTCTTGGATAATAGTAGGATTACTTTTTGGAAATTCCTTTTGGATAATATTTTTAACATCCATTCCTTGTTGGTGGCCGATTTCATAAAATAGAGCGGCTGAATCTTTATTTAGACATTGTTGTAATTGGTTTGTTATTTCCTTATAAGCAGCAAGTCCTTTGTTATCTGCAAATAAAGCAAGGGATGGGTCAAAGTCTTTTACAGTATCTGACAGTTCAGACGCTTCCTCTTTTGCAATATAAGGTGGATTGGAAACAATTATATCCGCTTTTGTATGCTGTTCTATAATAGGATTTAAAAAATTTCCTTGCAAAAACGTTACATTTGCTTCATGTTTTTCTGCATTTTTCCTTGCCACTTCAAGAGCCTCTTTAGATATATCTGTAGCATAAACAATTGTTTGAGGTATTTCTAAAGCAAGTGTGATTGCAATAATTCCACTTCCCGTTCCTACGTCGACAATTGTTATCTCATCTTGCAGATACCACTCGCGCACGTAAGACGTCACATGTTGTACGAGCTCCTCTGTTTCAGGACGAGGAATAAGAACATTTTTGTTTACGTTAAAATCCCGTCCATAAAACGTTTCATATCCGATTAAATGCTGAATTGGCATTCCAGTTGTAGCATGCTTTATTAAATCAGCCTCAAACTTTTCTAAAACCTGATCAGCAACTGGTTCTCGCATCCTTGCAAAAAACTGCGCTCGACTCACATCTAAATGATGCTGAAGCAAAATTTCTGCCACTCGAGGTTCACGATTGTATTTTTCTAAAAAAAGAGAAGCCCATTTCAGGACTTCAAATTGTTTGAATGAATTTTGCATTGTTTACCCGCCAATTTGTTCTAATTTTTCCGTTTGTTCTTCCACAAGTAACGCATCAATAAATTCTTCTAATTTTCCATCTAAAATCTGGTCTAGCTTTTGAATCGTAAGACCAATACGGTGATCTGTTACCCGATTTTGTGGAAAGTTATAGGTACGAATTCGTTCAGAACGATCACCAGTACCAACCGCAGATTTTCTATTTTCATCATATTCTTCCTGTGCCTCTTGCTGATATTTATCATAAATACGGGCACGAAGTACTTTCATTGCCTTTTCTTTATTTTTAATTTGTGATTTTTCATCTTGAATCGAAACGACGATTCCAGTTGGCTCATGGGTTAAACGGACAGCAGACATTGTTGTATTAACACTTTGTCCACCGGGACCACTAGAAGCAAAGGTGTCCACACGGATATCTTTTTCGTTTACTTCAACTTCTACGTCTTCGGCCTCAGGCAGTACAGCAACAGTTGCGGTAGAAGTATGAATTCTTCCGCCAGATTCTGTTTCAGGAACGCGCTGTACACGATGTGCACCATTTTCAAATTTTAATTTAGAGTAAGCACCATTACCTTTAATCATAAAAATAACTTCTTTATATCCGCCTACCCCTGTTGAATGAACTTCCATGACCTCTGTTTTCCAGCCTTGGTTTTCCGCATAGCGGGAATACATTCGGTACAAATCTCCAGCAAATAATGCCGCCTCATCTCCACCTGCAGCAGCACGAATTTCAACAAAAACGTCTTTTTCATCATTTGGATCTTTAGGAAGAAGGAGAACCTTCAAGTTTTCTTCAAGTTCCACTTCTTTCTCTTCTAATTCTTCAATTTCAGCTTTAACCATTTCTTCCATATCATCATCAAGTTCATCTTTTAGCATTTCTTTTGCATCTTTTAATTCAGAATCAATTTTTTTATATTCACGATATGTCTGCACAGCCTCTTCCAGGCCAGATTGTTCTTTCGAATACTCACGTAATTTATTGACATCACTAATAACATCCGGATCACTTAACAATTTATTGAGTTCGTTATAGCGATCTTCTAAAGATTGTAATCGGTCTAACATCACGTTCACCTCTTTTAAGTTAACATTCTAATTATAATATATTACGTATCCCTAGGTCAAAGTTCTTCGGAATTATGTTTATGTTAGGTTTTTTACTGCTTTTTTAAAAGATAAATTGACCACTATCCCACCAATGCCCCCACGCTTAAGAAAATGTCATGATGTGAGGGGGATGAGGACCGGGATAAAACAAAAATTCCCTTTTACTGGTCTTCATTAAGGCGATGAGGACCGGAATGAAGCTAGAATTCCCACTTAGCGGTCTTCATCAAGACAATGAAGCTTTTGGTTTCAATATCTGCAACAAATTAATCTACCAATGCACAAAAACATAGTCCGCAACCGAACACAGACTATGTTTTTCCTATACTGCTTATTTAGATGTTTTCATAATATCATTATTAAGGTGGGTATCCGGTTTATTAGGTACTTCATGATGATGGCGGCACCTTGGTTCATAGGATTCCGATGCACCGACAAGGATGACTGGATCGTCATACGAAGCGGGTTTGCCATTAATTAATCGTTGTGTTCTGCTTGCTGGAGAACCACATACTGGACAAATGGCATTTAGCTTTGTTGTTGATTCACTTAAAGCCATTAATTTAGGCATCGGTCCAAAAGGTTCACCGCGAAAGTTTGTATCAAGACCTGCCACGATGGTTCGTATGCCACTGTTTGCAAGATGATCAACGACATAAATAATATCTTCATCAAAAAATTGCGCTTCATCAATACCAACTACGTCAACATCTTTATCGATATATTTAAATATTTCTTCTGATTTTTTTATGGGACGAGCAATGGTGGATGTCCCATTATGGGTGACGACGGAATCATCAGCAGCATATCGATTATCAATTGCTGGTTTAAAAACACGTACCGTTAAGTTTCCATACGTTGCACGACGAACTCTGCGAATAAGTTCCTCCGATTTACCTGAGAACATACTTCCACAAATCACTTCCACCCAACCCGTTTGCTTCATCACGTACATATAGGGGCACTCCTTTTGTAGATAAATTAATACACTACTGTTTACCACTGTTTTCATTCATTTGAGCAGGAATTTTTAATAGGTTAACCTAATTTTAATAACATACTCAAAGTAAAAAAACAGGCAAAATATATAGGTTTTGCCTGTTCTAAATTAAACTAGGTGTAATAAAGCGGGCTTTTCATTTACATAAAAGCCTATCCACTTATTTCATATTATATTTTTTCTTGAAGCGGTCTATACGTCCACCAGCTTTATCAGCTTTTTGTTTTCCAGTATAGAATGGGTGTGAATCCGAGCTAATCTCTACACGAATTAGCGGGTAAGTGTTCCCATCTTCCCATTCAATTGTTTCATCAGAACTTTTTGTAGAACCACTCAAGAATTTAAAATCTGAGCTTGTATCAAGAAATACAACTTTTCTGTATTCTGGATGAATATCTTTTTTCATGTCTTTCCACTCCTTATTGCCCTGAAACCTTTGGTAACAGAGTTATTGTAAGAGACGTTACAGGTACTAATCCTATCTAAACTCACGTTAAGATTATAACAGGCTAGACCGTTGATTGCAATACCTAAAAATCATTCCAATAAACAAATAAGAATGAAAACAATGACCCTATATCTCTAGAACAATTGGTTTATCGGCTTGTCCCCCGCCGTTTCATTTCATCATCCATCTTTTGCAAAAATTCATCATTGGATTCGGAAGATTTTAATCTTCTTAAGAAGCGTTCAAAGAAATCATGGGAATCTTGCATTGTTTTTCGAATGGCCCACATTTTATCCAAGTGGCTTTTATCAACGAGTAATTCTTCTTTTCTTGTCCCTGAACGAAGGATATCAATGGAAGGAAATATTCGTCTTTCTGCAAGATTACGATCAAGATGGAGCTCCATATTCCCAGTCCCTTTAAATTCTTCATAAATTACATCATCCATACGGGAACCAGTATCAACAAGTGCTGTTGCTAGAATGGTAAAGCTTCCACCCTCTTCAATATTTCGGGCCGCTCCAAAGAAACGTTTTGGGCGATGGAAAGCAGCAGGATCAATTCCACCAGATAACGTACGGCCACTCGGTGGGATAACTAAATTATACGCTCTCGCCAACCGTGTAATACTATCCATTAAGACAACTACGTCTCGTTTATGTTCAACTAAACGCATCGCTCTTTCCAAGACAAGCTCAGACACTTTAATATGACTTTCCGGAAGTTCATCAAATGTTGAACTTACTACATCTACATCAGACTTAACGGAACGTTCAATATCTGTTACTTCTTCAGGCCGTTCATCTACAAGTAAAATAATTAGTTTCGTATCGGGATGATTTTCAGAAATACTATTTGCTATTTCTTTTAATAACATTGTTTTACCTGCTTTTGGCGGGGCTACAATTAATCCACGCTGTCCAAATCCAACAGGTGTCATTAAGTCCATAATTCTGGTTGCAGGTTTACTCGTCTTACTTTCAAGCTTCATAAATCGATCGGGATAAAGTGGTGTCAGTG
Organism: Candidatus Avamphibacillus sp.; assembly: GCA_035301745.1. Taxonomy (GTDB): domain Bacteria; phylum Bacillota; class Bacilli; order Bacillales; family Amphibacillaceae; genus MSJ-26. Next base: position 26,560 of record DATGTS010000132.1, on the reverse strand, counting down.
CAGGAAAATGGACACGTTCCTTTGAGGTTTCCGGATCTTCCCCATTTACCGCGTCAACATGTAATAATCCGTAATAACGCTCGTTTTCTTTTGGTGGTCTCACCTTTCCAGACACTTTATCCCCATTACGAAGGTCAAACCTGCGAATTTGTGATGCTGAGATATAAATATCCTCTGCACTTGGTGAATAATTAATCGGTCTGAGAAAACCAAATCCTTCCGACGGAATAATTTCAAGGATTCCATCCATAAATAAGAATCCGTCTTTTTCAGCTTGTGCTTTTAAAATAGCAAAGATAAGTTCTTTTTTTGTTAACTTTGCATAATAGGATACCTTATATTCTTTTGCTAAAGTATAAATTTCTTTTAATGTTAATGTCTCTAGGTGTGATATTGTCAAAGCACCCATTCGTTAACCACGTCCATTTCATTTTTCTTAAAATTTTAATAAATATAATTGCAACAATTATAAAGTAAACTTCATTCCGTTTGGTTTTTCTTTTCATCCCCAACTGAATGTTCTTTGAACCAATCGCGCCCCGGCAAGGGGGTGTGCAAGCGTTGGCCTCGGGAAAGCCGTATTTAGCTTGTATTCCATGGCTGTTAGTCTCCTACTTAAAATTTTCAAGCTTCCCCAAATTCTTGAAGTGGGAGTCGGGCGTCCTGTTACACTGCGATAAATTATTTTAAAAAATTATTATGAAAATATAAATGCTTCTTGTAAGGTTCATCACTATCTAACATATTTTACATCTTAAAATCTATTAATATATTCACTTCTTTTTTAGGTTTATGTAACTTGAAGAAATGAAGAGGTTATAGAAGCTAGAGTCGAAGTTCATTCATATTAATTTTATTATATTTATTAGTTAAGGGGTATTAACTAGAAAACAAATCATCATTCGCTATTTTAACCTATTGTTGCCTCTCTTAAACATATACAATTTTACTCGTTCTTATAGGATTAATCAACCTTATTTAAATTTAAATCTTATAAGCGGGGAATTTCTTCAAAAGATTGTTATTTTAGAAGGCAAATTTCAAACAATCTTTATACTGAACAGCCCGTATACACTCTCCTTCATTAGGGCGGAGTGTATACAGGCTACGATATTTAACATCAAAGTGTAAATAAAGTTTTAAATAAACATCTTCTCTAAGATTCCATTACTAGATTAGGTTTTTTCTTAAGACTATGCTCACCATCAATGAATCTTACTGTACCACTTTTTGCCCTCATGACTACTGTTTGTGTTGTTGCGCGCATCCCTTTAAACTGAACGCCTTTTAATAACTCACCATCTGTAACACCTGTAGCTGCAAAAATAGCATCATCACCACTGCAAAAATCATCCATATAATACACTTTATCAAGATCTGAAATACCCATCTTTTGACAACGGGTTTTTTCTTCATCATTTTTAGGTACTAATTTTCCTTGGATCTCACCGCCGAGACATTTTAACGCAGTAGCTGCAAGCACACCTTCAGGGGCACCACCGATTCCAAACAAAACGTCGACACCCGTTTCGTCAAAAGCAGTGTTAATAGCCCCAGCAACATCCCCGTCAGGGATCAGCTTTATTCTAGCACCTGCTTCTCTTAACTCTTTAATTAATTCATCATGTCGTGGACGGTCAAGTACAACCGCTACGATATCTTCCACGTCTTTTCTCTTTGCTTTTGCGATATTCTGCAAATTTTCAGTTACAGAGGCGTTAATATCTATCTTACCAACCGCTTCAGGACCAACGGCAATTTTATTCATATACATATCAGGAGCGTGTAATAAATGTCCACCATCTGCAATAGCGATGACGGATAAAGCATTCCACGTTCCTTGTGCTACAATACTCGTTCCTTCTAGAGGGTCTACGGCAACATCAACTAATGGACCATTTCCCATCCCTAGTTTCTCGCCGATATATAACATTGGTGCTTCATCCATTTCTCCTTCACCGATTACAACAGTGCCACTCATTGGTATCGTATCAAAAACAGTGCGCATTGCTGTGGTTGCAGCATCGTCCGCTTCTTCCTTTCTTCCTCTTCCCATCCAACGAGCTGATGATAAAGCTGCTGCCTCTGTTACACGCACCAATTCCATCGTTAAACTTCTTTCCATAGTTGTTCTCTCCCTTTATTAAAGTACCTCATCCCAAAAGGTTTTTTAAAAGGGGAAAAGTTTTTAAAACCATTCATTTCTTTATAAATTTTGAAATTGTGAAATTTCCTGTTCTGTCATATCTTCGCGCCAAATGTTAGCACCAAGATTCGTTAGTTTTTTCGTCATATGTTCGTATCCTCGATCAATATGCTCCAGGCCGGTTATTTCAGTGATACCATCGGCCATTAATCCTGCTATCACTAAAGCTGCACCCGCTCTCAGGTCTGATGCCTTCACACGTGCTCCTTCCAACCCCACAGGACCTGAAACAATAATCGATCCACCTTCTACTTTGATTTGTGCATTCATCCTGCGAAGTTCATCAACATGCTTTAGGCGGGCTGAATAAATCGTATCTGTAATGACTCCTGTACCTTCCGCTTTTGTCAAAAGACTTGTAAACGGTTGCTGGAGATCAGTCGGGAAACCTGGATAAACCAATGTTTTTATATCAACACTTTTTAATGGGCTTTTTGGAGATATCAATAATTGATCATCTTTTTCCTCGATACCTACACCCATTTCACGCAATTTCGCAAGCAACGATTCCAAATGCTGTGTAATGACATTGTCAATAATTACTTCTTTGCCCATTGCTGCAGCAGCGATTACATATGTTCCTGCCTCAATTCGATCAGGAATAATCGTATGCTGGCAGCCATTTAATGAGGAAACTCCTTCAATTCGGATGACATCTGTCCCTACCCCTTTAATATTTGCTCCCATATTGGTCAGCAGCGTGGCAACGTCAATAATTTCAGGTTCTTTCGCTGCATTTTCGATAATCGTTTGTCCTTTTGCTTTTACAGCAGCGAGCATTATATTTATTGTCGCTCCTACACTTGCGACATCAAGGTAAATCCTAGCACCTTTTAATTCATTAGCTTTTAGATAAATTGCACCTTGTTCATTGGTTACTTCAGCTCCCAGGGCCTCAAAACCTTTGATATGTTGGTCAATCGGACGGGGACCTAGGAAACATCCACCAGGTAAGCCAATTACGGCTTGATTAAACTTACCCAGCATGGCACCCATGAAATAGTAAGAAGCACGAAGTTTTTTCACTTTTCCATTTGGGAGCGGCATGGATATCATATGTTCTGGATGGATATGAATCGTTTTACCATGGGTGGTGGATTCTTTCCAAGACACAGACCCACCAATTTCTTCAAGTAGTTCACTTAGTATGTAAACGTCAGAAATATCTGGCAGACCTTCAATAAATACTTCTGAATCTGCCAAAATTGCTGCAGGGAGAAGAGCGACGGCACTGTTTTTTGCACCGCTTATACCTACTTTCCCATTTAATAAATGTCCACCTTCAACCAACATCTTTTGCATATTAAAACCCCACTTTTAGAAGCTGATAAACAACATTATTTAAAAGAAAAAACGGCTAAATGAATGTTTCTGCTTAGTTTATGCCTTTCTTTCCATTTTATACTATTCTTGTGTCTTCTTCCAATCGGCAAGGAACTTCTCTATACCCTGATCTGTTAATGGATGTTTTACAAGCTGTTCTAAAACATTATATGGTATCGTAGCAATATGTGCGCCATTTAATGCTGCATCCATCACATGTAAAGGATGTCTTATTGAGGCAGCAATAATTTGTGAATGAATGTCATGCTTATTAAAAATATCTGCAATGGTTTTAATTAAAGTCATTCCATCATGACCAATATCATCTAGGCGCCCTAAGAATGGAGAGACATAGCTCGCCCCTGCACGCGCAGCAAGCAAAGCTTGATTTGCATTAAAAATAAGTGTCACATTTGTTTTTATGTTTCGTTCGCTCAACGCTTTTACCGCTTTTAAACCTTCAAGTGTCATCGGTACCTTCACCGTAATATTAGAAGCTATTGCGGCAAGCTCTTCCCCCTCCTTAATCATGCCTTCTGCGTCTTCAGAAATGACTTCTGCACTTACGGAACCTGAAACTTCATCCGTAATTTCTTTAAGACGCTCATGAAAAGCTACACCTTCTTTAGCGACGAGACTTGGATTTGTCGTAACTCCAGCAAGGATTCCAAGTTCTTTCGCTTTCCTTATATCGTCAATATTTGCTGTATCGACAAAAAACTTCATGAAATCACTCCTTTTAACAATTGTAGCAGCCATAGAATATGGTCCAATTATCGAGTAGGAAAATAAAAAACACCTCTTCATGTAACAATTTTCATAAAAAGTTGATATACTTTAGTATTATTTTATACACCGCAATTTTTTTTGCTAATGTTTATTTTTTAATATGTATATTTATTATTCCTTCTCTAACTACCAACCGAGACTTATGATTTGTTTTCCCCTTAAGGATGTTACATTCTTGTAAATTGGTCACCATACTTTAAGAATACCAACTCCTTGCGGCAGGTGCAACAAATGCGGTAGAAGTACTTTTAAAACATACAACTAATTTATTTCTGTTTATAAAAGAATAATTAAAATGTATTCAGTTCAAAATAGTATCCACTTTATTAAATAACTCTTCTATATCAAATGGCTTTGCTAATGTACCTTTAATAAGTCGGCTTTCTTTAATATCTTGATGTATATTTTCAAACATACCACTGATTAAAATAGCTGGTATTAGCTTATTATTTTTTTCCATTTCCTTTAATACTTTGATTCCGTCCATTACTGGCAGTTTATAATCAATAATTATTAAGTCTATTTTATTTTTCTCCACCATATCTAATGCCCCTGTGCCAGTTTCTGCGTTAAGTACGTTATACCCTTTTTCTGAAAACATCTCCTTTAAAAGCATACGAATTCCATTTTCATCATCTACAACTAAGATTGTTTTTTTCATTCCGTGACCCCCTCGTACGTACTTAATTCGACATAAGTATAGCTGTATCCTGCTTATATAGGTCTCATCTCCTAATCTTTAAATAAGCAGGGGGTACAGAAGGATTGTTCATGTGATTATTTACTTAAAAAAGGATAGTACTTATGAATGTACTATCCCCATTATATAAATCTTTACTTTTCTTTGTTCACCGATGCTTCAATAAGCCCCAAAAATAGTGCATGGGCTCTTGTTGGACGTGATTTGAATTCAGGATGGAACTGACTTGCCACAAACCATGGATGATCAGTGATTTCAATCGCTTCTACTAAAGACTTATCTTTACTCAGGCCAGAAAATATAAGACCTTTTTCTGAAAAATGATCCCGATATTTATTATTAAACTCAAATCGGTTACGGTGACGCTCTTCAATAAAGTCAACATCACCATATGCCGCTTTTAATTTTGTATTTTCTTGTAGGTAACATGGATAGTTACCAAGGCGAAAAGTGCCTTCAATATCATCAAATTCCTTTTGTTCAGGCAAAAGGTCAATAACTGGATATGGGGTTGTTGAATTAAATTCCGTTGAATGAGCTTCCGAAAGCCCAAGTACATTGCGCGCAAATTCAACAATCGCTAATTGCATCCCTAAACATATGCCTAGAAATGGTACTTTATTTTCACGTGCATAGCGAATTGCTTCCATTTTTCCATCAATACCTCGGCTGCCAAAACCACCTGGAACAACAATTCCATCGACATTTGCCAATTCTTCCTTTATCGTTTCGGCAGTTAGATTTTCCGAATTAATCCAATGAATATTAATGTCGGTATCGTAAGCAAAACCCGCATGCTTTAAAGATTCAACAACAGAAAGGTACGCATCAGGTAATTCAACGTATTTCCCAACAATTCCAATATCCGTATTCTTAGTAAGGTTACTGACTTTCGTAACAAGTTCCTTCCATCCAGACATATCAGCAGGAGCACAATTTAACCCAAGATGATCACATACTAATTGATCAAGTTGTTGTTCCTGCAGGGCGAGTGGCACTTTATAAAGCGGATCAGCATCCTGCATCTCAATAACAGCTTGTTCATTAATATCACAGAAAAGCGCAATTTTTTCTTTATTTTCCTTACTGATTGATTGTTCTGTTCTAAGTACAATCGCATCAGGTTGTATTCCAAGAGAACGCAATTCTTTTACACTATGTTGTGTTGGTTTTGTTTTCATCTCACCCGCTGCTCGAATATAAGGAACAAGGGTACAATGAATGTACATTACTTTGTCTTTCCCTGTATCACTTTTAATTTGTCTTATCGCTTCAAGGAATGGAAGAGATTCTATATCTCCAACCGTACCACCAATTTCCGTAATAACAACATCTGCAGAAGTCGCTTTTCCAGCACGAAATACTTGCTGTTTAATTTCATTTGTTATGTGAGGGATAACTTGAACGGTAGCTCCTAAATAGTCTCCTCTTCTTTCCTTTTTAATAACAGAAGAATAGACTTTCCCTGTTGTAATATTGCTGTATTTATTTAAATTAATATCAATAAACCGCTCATAATGTCCTAAATCTAAATCCGTTTCCGCACCATCTTCTGTTACAAATACTTCACCATGTTGATATGGACTCATTGTTCCAGGATCCACATTGATATAAGGATCAAATTTTTGAATGGTTACTTTTAATCCTCGATTTTTTAATAAACGTCCTAAAGAAGCTGCTGTAATCCCTTTTCCCAGTGATGATACAACACCGCCTGTAACAAAAATATACTTTGTCACTTTCATCCCTCTTTCCAATTGTACTATTTTCATATTATTTTTAGGCTATTACTGTATTTTAATCCCTAAATTATTGAATGAAAAATAAAGAAAAGCGCTTCCCCAAAAATAATAGGGGAAACGCCTCAAGTTACTCTTATTTTTAATTTAAGAAAGATTTTTTCTTAAATTGATTTAACGAGCCCAGTAAAAATTGTACGCATATGTCTTTCAAATGTCAAGTGGATTTTTACTCATCATCTTCATCCGTGTATGCAGGAAATTCATCTTCTTCCATCTCTGGAAAATCTTCTTCTTTATCTTCGTCAAAACCTTCTACTTCCTCATCCTCTTCTTCATCAAATTCATCAATCAAATCATCCATTTCATTATCAACAATATCTAAATCATCATCTTCTTCGCTTTTATCTTTTTTCTTTCTTTTTGATGGGTTAGATACTTGTTCGTCAATTTGTTCTACAGGATACCAGCGTTTTAGTCCCCATAGGTTATCACCAGTAGTTACAAATCGTCCGTCAATATTTAAATCTGTATAAAATTGTGCAATTAAGTCCAATCTTTGTTCATCGGGAAACTCTTTAATCTCAGCAACCTTATCAAATACTTTTTTAAAGTGAATTGCTTCCTTTTCATCGAATAGAATAAGGTTTGCCAATTCAATCATCGGCATACTTTTAAGCTCTTCTTGGCTATATGTCTGCATGCTCACCATACTGCACTCCTTTTTCACATATGATTATTAATCTTTTCAAATGATTACCTTATTATTCATCTAATATAAATACTTTTATAGCCGATAGTCAAGTAAGATAAAAATAAAACAATACTATTTTTCATAAAAGTAGTCGGGAGCTAAAACTTATATCCCGACTACTTTTTTTCACTATGAACTTTTATAAAGAATGGAATTTATTTCACTATTTGACTCAGTCACAGTTCGTACGTCGTTAAACGGTCACTTTCGCTTTTCGTTACATATTTCTTCTGTACTGTCCTCCGACTTGGTACAGTGCGTTGGTGATTTGTCCGAGGCTTGCGACTTTGACGGTTTCCATGAGCTCGGCGAAGATGTTTCCACCTGAAGAAGCAACTTGTTGGAGTTGACGTAAGGCTTCTTCCACATGTTCTTTGTTTGCTTCTTGGAATTTATGCAGTTCACTAATTTGATGTTCTTTTTCTTCTTTTGAAGCTCGTGCCAATTCCATGGAATCAATTTCCTCTTCTGAAGGTGGGTTTGGATTCAAGTATGTGTTCACGCCAACAATTGGCAGTTCACCGGAATGTTTCTTCCCTTCATAGTACAAGGATTCTTGTTGAATTTTCCCACGCTGATATTGACGTTCCATCGCACCAAGTACACCACCACGGTCATTCATTTTTTCAAATTCCTGCAGGACTGCTTCTTCCACAAGATCAGTCAGTTCCTCAATAATAAATGAACCTTGGAGTGAGTTTTCATTTTTCGTTAGGCCAAATTCTTTATTAATAATCATTTGAATCGCCATCGCCCGACGTACCGATTCTTCAGTCGGTGTGGTAATTGCCTCGTCATAAGCATTCGTATGCAGTGAATTTGTGTTATCTTGTACTGCAAGTAGTGCCTGTAAAGTTGTTCGAATATCGTTGAAAGCAATCTCTTGAGCATGCAATGAACGACCAGAAGTTTGAACATGATATTTTAGTTTCTGACTTCGTTCATTTGCCCCATATTTATCTCGCATCGTAATTGCCCAAATTCGACGGGCAACACGCCCAATGACTGAATACTCTGGATCAAGTCCATTGGAAAAGAAGAACGAGAGATTTGGCGCAAAATCATTAATATCCATTCCTCGACTCAAGTAATATTCAACATACGTAAACCCGTTTGCTAATGTAAATGCAAGCTGTGTAATTGGGTTAGCTCCCGCTTCAGCGATGTGATAACCAGAAATTGATACGGAATAGTAGTTACGAACATTTTTATCAATAAAGTACTGCTGGATATCCCCCATCATTCTTAAAGCAAATTCCGTTGAAAAGATACATGTATTTTGCCCTTGGTCTTCTTTTAATATATCTGCTTGAACCGTTCCTCTAACAACAGATAATGTTTGATTCTTTATTTTTTCGTATTCTTCTTGAGAGGGTTCTCGGTCATTTTCAGCTATAAACTTTTCAATTTGCTGATCAATTGCTGTATTAAAGAACATCGCTAGGATGATTGGAGCTGGACCATTAATTGTCATTGACACAGATGTCTTAGGATCTGTTAGGTCAAATCCATCATAAAGTTTTTTCATATCCTCTAATGTACAAATATTTACGCCACTTTCACCAACCTTTCCGTAAATATCTGGACGTTCAGCCGGGTCTTCCCCGTATAATGTCACAGAGTCAAAAGCAGTGGAAAGTCGCTTCGCTTCTTCTCCTTTAGATAAATAATGGAAACGGCGATTCGTTCGTTCAGGTGTACCTTCTCCAGCAAACTGCCTTGTCGGATCTTCTCCTTTTCGTTTAAAAGGGAAAACTCCTGCTGTAAATGGAAATGCACCAGGAACGTTTTCTTTCATGAGCCATGTTAAACGCTCGCCCCAATCCATATATTTCGGAAAAGCAACCTTTGGAATTTTAAGGCCTGAAAGAGATTCCGTTACGATATCCATATTGAATTCTTTATCTCGAACCTTGTACGACATCTTTTCTCCAGCATATTTCTCTTTTGTATCATCCCAGGAATCAAGTAACTTTTTAGAGTTTACATCAAGTTTTTCTTTATAGGATTCGATCGATTCATCGAGTAATTCCTGCTGATTCTCATCTAGAACTTCTTTTGCACCCTCAAGCTGATACAGTTTACGAGCGACGTCACTTTGCTCTTTGGTTCGTTTATGATAATTCCGTACATGTGTTGCAATCTCCCTTAAATAATGACGACGTTCATTCGTAATAATCATATTTTGCTTTTTGGCAATGACATTTCTTTCAAAATTAATCTCTTCATTCCAGCCATAATCTTCATTTAATTTATCAATGATTGCCGCAAAGAGCGAATTGGTTCCAGCATCATTGAACTGGCTGGCAATCGTTCCATAGACAGGGAATTTTTCCTGATCTTGATGGAATAATAAATGACTTCGCTCATACTGTTTTCGAACTTGATTTAGTGCATCTTCTGATCCTTGTTGTTCAAATTTATTAATGGCAATAAAGTCAGCAAAATCAATCATGTCAATTTTTTCAAGTTGGGTCGGTGCCCCGAATTCTGCTGTCATGACATACATAGATAAATCAGTGATATCAGTAATAGCAGCATCACCTTGCCCAATTCCACTTGTTTCTACAATAATAAAATCATAACCTGACGCACGAACAACTTGAATAACATCTTCAATGGATTTTGTCAGTTCTGTTCTGGAATCCCTTGTCGCTAGTGAACGCATATAAACACGGTCAGTAAAAATGGCGTTCATACGAATTCGGTCCCCAAGCAATGCTCCACCAGTTTTACGTTTGGTAGGGTCAATGGAAAGAATGGCAATCTTTTTATCAGGTATTTCATGAATGAAACGACGAATTAACTCATCGGTGAGCGAACTCTTTCCTGCTCCCCCTGTTCCGGTAATCCCAAGCACTGGAATATCTTTGGCTTCGTTCTTTAATTTTGATAAAATCTTTTCCTTGTCTTGATCACTTATTTCCTCATTTTCCATATAAGTAATAAAACGGCCAATCGCTTTACGCTCTCCTGAAACTAATCGTTCAAAATCTTTGTCAATATGAATTGGTGGAATATAGTCACATTCCTCAAGCATTATATTAATCATGCCTTGAAGACCATATTTGCGTCCATCTTCTGGAGAAAAAATCCATGCTACCCCGTAATCATGGAGCTCTTTGATTTCACGAGGTATAATAACTCCTCCACCTCCACCATACACTTTAATATGACCGGCCCCAAGCTCATCCAGTAAATCTACCATATATTTAAAGTACTCAACATGGCCACCTTGATAAGACGAGATGGCAATACCTTGTGCATCTTCTTGAATGGCAGCATGAACGACTTCTTCGACTGAACGATTATGCCCTAAATGAACCACTTCTGCCCCACTTGATTGCAAAATACGTCGCATAATATTAATGGACGCATCATGCCCATCAAATAAACTTGATGCCGTCACAAAACGTACTCCGTGTTTCGGACGATAAATTTCTACTTGTTCCATCAATACTACCCCCTATTGATTTATTAAGAATTCGAAAAAAGAGTTGTAAACTAACTCCCGATTTCCGAAATGAAAATATCTTAATGATGTTCAAATAACAACTCACTATCCCCTGATGAAAGTACTCACTGATGGCACTTTTTTGAGCGAGAGGAGATCTATCTCGATTAAAATTCTCATATTCTACACTGTTTTGAACGTGAGAGCCCCTCTCTCGATTAAAATTCTCATATTCTACACTGTTTTGAACGTGAGAAGCCCTATCTCGATTAAAACTCTCAAATTCTACACTGTTTTGAACGTGAAAAACTCTATCTCGATTAAAATCGTACCATTCAATGCTAGATTCATCGTGTAAGCATTTATCTTTAAGCCCTACTGAGAACTGTCCGTTTTTTCACTTATATATTTGGTAATCGCTTCGTTTGATTCAAATAATACAATTCCTCTTAATAAAAATTGAATTTGGCGTTCGATATATTCCTCTAATGTAAATTGACGACGCAGCATCCAACGGCGGAACCCCCACATTTGCCCTTGAATAAAAATATTATTTGCTAAAAGGTCTGCATCCTGCTTAGAGATTTCATTTGGGAAACTTTTTAAAATAACACGTTCAAGCATACCTACCATATCCCGTTCTTTCTGCAGGATTGCTTCTTTCGTTTCTTTTGTCAGTGATTTAATTTCTTGATATAGAATAAGCACTTCTTCCTGCATCTCATCCATCAATAAAAAGTAGGACCGAACTACATTTACAAAGTTTTCTATCGACGGATATTTTAAATCCATTTTTTCTTCCATTCTTTCGTGAACGTTTTCATAAATAGAATCACAAACGAGATATAGAACATCTTCTTTTGTACGGATATATTCATAAAGTGTACCGATGCTGAAACCAGATTCTTTTGCAATTTCTCTTGTCGTTGTTCGATGGAATCCTTTATCCTTAAAAAGAGTGATTGCCCCTTGAATCATCTGATTTCTACGCATCTTTACTAATTCCTGGTCTTTTACGTAAGATAGGATACCGTCTTTATTCACTTGCTGAAGCCCTCCCCCTCTTTCCACTTTTCCAACCACTCTTTTGCTACATGATAAGGATCATCATTTGCTTGAATAGGTGGTAACTCTTCATGATTTTCAATAAAAGTTTTTACTTCGCGCCAAATCTCCTCCCGAATCAATTCATATACTTCTAGTTGTTGCTGTTCTTCTCGACGCTTTAGACCTGCCTCCGTGCGATATAAATAATCATGATGTTCTTGTATTTTCTCCCATAATTTATCAATACCTTTATTTTCAATCGTAATTGTTTTAACAACGGGTATTTTATAATCTTTTTGAGCAGTCATATTCACCAATTCACGCAGCAAGGATCTAAGTTTTGCCACCCCTTGTAAGTCCGCTTTGTTAATCACAAACAAATCAGCAATTTCCATAATCCCTGCTTTGAAAATCTGCAAAACATCCCCACTATTTGGCGTCATCACTAGAGCGGTTGTATCAACGATTTTCATAATATCAAGTTCTGATTGACCAACACCAACTGTTTCCACGATAATCACGTCAAATCCGTATGCATCACAGGCTCGAATAACGTCTTTTGTTGCACGTGCAAGCCCGCCCAGACTCCCACGTGTAGCCATACTACGAATAAATACACCATCATCTGTGAAATGCTTATCCATTCTTATCCGGTCACCAAGCAATGCACCACCACTAAAAGGACTAGTTGGATCAACTGCAATCACCGCAACTGTTTTTCCTTTTGAACGAATTTCGGTAATTAAGCGATTGACGAGTGAACTTTTCCCTGCCCCAGGAGAACCAGTTATCCCAACATATTGAGCATTTTTTTGTATGGAAAAAATATCACTCAATAGTGAAAGTTTTTCCGGATGGTCGTTTTCAATCATCGTAATCGCTCGAGCCAAGCCCCGAATATCTTTGTTCTTCATTCGTTCAACAAGTGTGTGCACCCTATTCATCTCCCCTATATTTTCAACTATTTTGTAAGCATTCTCCCAATAACTAAGCGTTGAATCTCATTCGTTCCTTCATAAATTTGGGTAATTTTTGCATCACGCATATAACGCTCCACAGGATAATCTTTCGTATAGCCATAACCACCAAATACTTGAACTGCTTCCACTGTAATGCGCATTGCTGCATCTCCTGCAAAGAGTTTTGACATGGCGGATGCTTTCCCGTAAGGTTTGCCTTGCGACTCAAGCCATGCTGCTTGATAAGTGAGCAGTCTAGCTGCTTCTACATCTGTTGCCATATCTGCAAGCTTAAAGGAAATACCTTGGTTATGCGCAATTGGTTTTCCGAATTGCTCACGTTCTTTCGCGTAATCAATTGCCGCATCTAGCGCCCCTTGAGCAATTCCTAAGGCCTGAGCCGCAATACCATTACGTCCACCATCAAGTGTTGTCATAGCAATTTTAAAGCCTTCTCCTTCTTCCCCAAGCATATTTTCTTTAGGAATTCGACAATTTTCGAAAATCAATTCTGTTGTTGGAGAAGAACGGATTCCTAACTTTTTCTCTTTTTTACCGAAAGTAAAGCCTTCTGTTCCCTTTTCAACGATAAATGCACTAATTCCTTTATGTCTCTTATCTTCGTCTGTTTTAGCAAAGACGACATATATATCAGCAACTCCACCATTGGTGATCCATACTTTGCTTCCGTTTAAAATATAATGGTCGCCATCTTCTTTAGCTGTCATTTTCATAGAGACAACATCACTTCCTGCTCCTGGTTCAGACAAAGCGTAAGCTCCAAGTGCTTCTCCTGTTGCAAGACGCTTTAGAAAGGTTTTCTTTTGTTCTTCATTTCCATATTTATAAATTGGCCAGCTTGCAAGGGAAAGGTGAGCGGAAAGTGTCACACCAGTTGAGGCACAGACGCGTGATAATTCTTCCACTGCGATCACATAGCTTACATAGTCTGAACCAATCCCACCATATTCTTCAGGCCACGGAATACCAGTAAGTCCTAGTTCGGCCATTTTATCAAAAATTTCTCTGTCAAAACGTTCTTCTTCATCACGTTCCGCAGCAGTTGGTTCTACTTCTTTCTCCGCAAAATCACGAACCATTTTTCGTAGCATTTCTTGTTCTTCTGTTAATTGAAAATCCATGTTAATTCCCCCTTGGTTGTAAAAGATACTTCTTCTTTTTTAGAACTTTCTCCATACAAGACGTTGCTAATCTGACCCACAGCCGCGAAAAACAACTAAACACTATTATGCAGTCCATATCAACTGCAATGGTTACAGCAATAAAATTTGTGAAACGTCTTTTGGTAAATAGTTTATTTTCAAGTTTCTGTATTTGGGCATATTGCTAGTTTAATAATTCCTTCGCGATGACAACGTGTTGGATTTCGTTGGTTCCTTCGTAAATTTCGGTTACTTTGGCGTCACGGAAAAGATGTTCGACTGGATAATCCTCGGTGTAGCCGTAGCCACCATATACTTGGACTGCTTCGATTGCTGCTTGTCGTGCAGTTTTTGATGCAAACATTTTAGCCATCGAAGCTTCCTTCGCACAATGATCCCCTCGTTCTACAAGATCTGCTGCTTGATAGGTTAATAGTTTTGCCGCTTCAACCTCTGTCGCCATATCGGCAAGTTTAAAAGAAACACCTTGATTCGCTGCAATGGACTTTCCAAATTGTTCACGTTCTTTCGCATAACTCGTTGCGTAATCTAAAGCCGCTTCTCCAATTCCAAGTGCTTGAGCTGCAATACCGATTCGACCAACATTTAAATTAGCCATCGCGATTTTAAATCCTTGCCCTTCTTCACCAAGTAATTGCGCTTTAGGCACCTTACATTGATCAAAATTCAAAGATACAGTATTAGAACCATGCAGTCCCATTTTCTTTTCCGGTTTTCCAATGTTTAACCCAGGGGTGTCTTTTTCAACAATAAAAGCACTAATCCCTTTGGAACCTTTTTCACCACTTGTTCGGGCAATGGTAATATAAGTATCTGCTACACCACCATTGGTAATAAACACTTTAGAACCATTTAAGATATAGTTTCCGTCACTATCTTTTTCAGCTTTCATTTTAATATTAACTGCATCGGATCCCGCACCAGGCTCAGTTAATGCAAACGCACCCAAATACTCACCACTAGCTAACTTTGGTAGGTAATATTTTTTCTGTTCGTCACTGCCAAATTTCAAAATTGGATTTGTTCCTACAGACGAATGAACAGATAGTATAACCCCAAGTGTCGCACTTACTTTTGAAAGCTCATGAATAGCAATAATGTAAGAGGTGAAATCCATCCCACTTCCACCATAATCCTCAGGAACCGGAATCCCCATTAATCCTAATTCACCCATTTTTTCAATAATTTCACTTGGAAATCGGTCTTCTTTTTCCATTCGTTCCACTTCTGGAGTTACTTCTTTTACTGCAAAGTCTCTAACCATTTTACGCATCATTTCTTGTTCTTCTGTAAACTGTAATAACATGTCAATGCAGCCCTTTCAAAAATTCTCATGCTGACTTAAAGTTTAGTGAATCGTCGGGTTTTCGATTAACTATATTGATAAAAACCTCGCCCTGATTTTTTACCAAGCCAGCCCGCTTTCACATATTTTCTAAGAAGAGGACATGGTCGATATTTACTGTCACCAAACCCTTCATAAAGCACTTCCATAATAAAGAGGCATGTATCAAGTCCGATAAAATCTGCTAAAGTCAGCGGTCCCATTGGATGATTCATTCCAAGTTTCATCACTGTATCAACATCTTCTGGTGAAGCAACCCCTTCATAAACCGTATAAATCGCTTCATTAATCATTGGCATTAAAATTCGATTCGCTACAAATCCAGGAAAATCATTCACTTCAACGGATGTCTTATTTAAACTAGTAGCCATTTCTGTAATAGTTTCATAAGTCCGATCACTTGTTTGCAATCCACGAATAACTTCTACCAGCTTCATAACTGGAACCGGATTCATAAAATGCATGCCAATGACTTGATCTGGACGATTAGTCACTGCTGCAATTTCTGTAATTGGCAAGGATGAGGTGTTTGTAGCCAATATAGTATCCTTTTTTGTAATCTCATCCAGCTTGCGGAAAACATCTGCTTTGACGTCCATATTTTCAATAACTGCCTCAATAACAACATCACAATCAGCGGCGTCATCAAGGGTTTTTGAAGCCGTAAGCCTGTTTAATGTTTCGTTCTTCTCTTCTTCCTTGATACGCTCTTTTTCAACGGAACGGATTAAATGTTTCTCAATATTTTTCATCCCATTTTTTAAAGCGCCTTCATTCATGTCATTCAGTAAAACATTATATCCAGATTGAGCACAGACCTGGGCAATTCCTGAACCCATTTGACCCGCTCCAATTACCATTACGTTTTTTATAGCCATATTAACTTCCTTTCCGCTTTTGCTTTTAAAATATGCCTGCCTACTAATAAGCTTTCTTTTCGAAAATAAGAGATAATCTAACACTACAGAAAAATCCAAGCTTTCCGTAGCGTTGGATTAGCACTTAACTTATTGAGTAAACGATTAATCCGGCTTTACTTCAATAAGCACAGCATCTCCTTGGCCGCCACCACTGCATATTGCTGCGATCCCAAGTCCACCGCCGCGACGTTTTAATTCATGAACTAATGTGAGAATAATCCGTGCACCACTTGCTCCAATTGGATGCCCAAGTGCCACAGCTCCACCATTAACATTCACCTTTTCAGGGTCAATTTCTGCTATTTTACCGCTCGCAAGGGATACCGCGGCAAAGGCTTCATTAATTTCAAATAAGTCGATAGCATCTTTCGTATAACCTGTTTTTTCTAAAAGTTTATTAATAACAAGACCTGGTGTTTGTGGGAAATCTTTTGCTTCAACAGCAACCTCCGCATGACCAAGTATCGTTGCCATTGGTTTCTTATTTAATTCGTCCGCTTTCTCATCAGACATCACGACAAACGCAGCAGCACCGTCATTCACACCTGGTGCGTTTCCAGCTGTAATTGTTCCGTCTGGATCAAATGCAGGCTTTAGCGATGCTAACTTTTCCACACTTGTATCCTTCCTTGGTGCCTCATCCGTATCAACAACGATCGTGTCTCCCTTACGTTGTGGTACTTCAACAGAGACAATTTCTTCCGCAAACTTTCCATCTTCTATCGCTTTAATGGCACGTTGATGGCTGCGATAAGACCACTCATCTTGAGCTTCCCGACTTAATTCAAATTCTTCCGCCGTTGAATTTCCATAGTTACCCATATGCTGGCCAGTAAAGGAACACGTGAGACCATCATGTATCATTAAATCTTTCACACGTTTATCTCCCATTCGGTGTCCCCATCGTGCATCTGGTAAAAAGTAAGGAGCATTGCTCATACTTTCCATTCCACCAGCAACAATAACTTCCTCATCACCTAGTCGAATAAGCTGATCTGCTAAGGTAACGCTTCTTAATCCAGAAGCACATACTTTGTTAATTGTTTCTGTTTTAACGTTCCATGGAATTCCCGCTTCACATGCTGCTTGACGGGAAGGAATTTGTCCTTGACCACCTTGCAAAACAGTGCCCATAATCACTTCATCGATTTCTTCTCCATCCATCTCTGCACGTTTTAATGCTTCTTTAATTGCAATACCACCTAGCTCTGAAGCTGTTAGAGATTTTAATCCCCCGCCTAATTTTCCAAAAGGTGTTCTTGCTCCCGATACAATAACTGTTTTCACCATCACATTCCAACTCCTTTTATTGCTTTTAAAATTTAATAACTACCTCTGACTGATTGTTATATATATTAAATGACAACGCTTACGAAGGTTGATTGAACGCTCGCTCAATTCTTTTTTAAAAAGAAAGGGAACAAGAAATTTCCCCTTTCTATTATTCTATCATGAAATTAATGAGATAGAAAATTTAATTTTCTTTTAGGCAATCCCTAGTACGAAAGAAGATCGGCTAAATACACCACTTTGCGCGGCAACGCCGATCCACCTTGCATGGCAGGGCGCAGTTCGTACGTCGATAAACGGCCACTTTCACTTTTCTATGGCTAGCTTCAGCGCCTACCTCCTCGAGGTCTTAAGCATTAAATCTACGTGACAAAGAACGTCACTTCGATTTCTTGCTTAAGCTTGTCGGAGGTGACCAAGGCGCCTCACTTTTCTAAGCTGTTTTTTCTTCTTCTTCAACTAATACTGAGATAGCAAGGATTTCTGCTACGTCCATAGTACTGATATCTTCTTCAACATCTTTCGCTTTTGTTCCATCGCTTAACATGGTTAGACAGAATGGGCATGCGCTGGAAATCATGGAGGATTCCGTAGCCATCGCTTGTTCTGTACGTGCAACGTTTACTCTATTTCCAGTTGTTTCTTCTGTCCACATTAAGCCACCACCAGCTCCACAGCACATACCATTTTCTTTTGTACGGTCCATTTCAACTAACTCAAGGCCTGGAATAGATTTCAAGATTTCTCTTGGTGGATCATAAACCCCATTATATCTTCCTAAATAACAGGAATCATGATAGGTGAGGCGCTCACTAATCGCACGTTTCGGTTGGAGTCTTCCTTCCATTACCAAGTCGTAAAGCATTTGTGTATGATGGATCACTTCCGCCTCAAAGCCGAAATCTGGATACTCATTTTTGAAAATATTATAGGCATGTGGATCAATTGTAACAATCTTTTTCACGTCATGCTTTTTAAATTGCTTAATATTTTTCTCAGCAATTTCTTGGAATAAAAATTCGTTTCCGATACGTCTGGCTGTATCTCCAGAATTTGCTTCTTTATTTCCTAAAATAGCAAAACTCACTCCAGCTTGGTTCATCAATTTTGCGAATGCCAGCGCAATTTTTTGACTGCGGCTGTCATATGAACCCATGGAACTTACCCAGAATAAATATTCGAAATCTTTACCTTCTTTTTTAAGTTCTTTGATTGTAGGAACGTAAGCAGTCTCATCTTCTTCACGCCATTTAATACGGTCTTTTTTCGATAGACCCCATGGGTTTCCTTGACGCTCAATGTTCATTACTGCACGCTGGATTTCTGAATCCATTTTACCTTCAGTCATAACAAGATACCTGCGAAGGTCAATAATTTTATCTACGTGTTCGTTCATTACAGGACAAGCATCTTCACAGTTACGGCAAGTTGTACATGCATTAAGCTCTTCTTCTGTAATAACGTCACCAATCAAACTTATATTTTCTACTGTTGCTGCAGCTTCATTATTTCCACTGCCAGCCAGGTTTCCTTGTGTATTTGAAAAAGCATATGCTGGTACCCAAGGTGTTTTGCCAGTAATTGCTGCCCCTTTATCTGTCAAGTGGTCACGAAGTTTAATCATTAAGTCCATTGGTGAAAGCATTTTTCCAGTAGTAGCTGCGGGACAAACATCTGTACAGCGTCCACATTCTACACAAGCATAAAAGTCGATCATCTGGATGTCTTCGAAGTCTTCAATTTTTCCGACACCAAAAGAGATTTCTTCTTCATCGGCATCTTCATCAAAGTCAAAGTCTAACTTTTTTAACTTTCCAGGTACACGCTTACTGAAAAACACATTGACAGGTGCTGCAATTAAGTGAGCGTGTTTGGATTGTGGTACATATACTAAAAAGGCCAGTAATGTAATGGTATGAATCCACCATGCTATATAAAAAACAACGATAGCAGCAGTTGTCGACATCCACCCAGTAGCTAAAGCTATTAAACTAGCAACAGGCTGGGTCCAGTGAGGGTCCATACCCTGCCATACCATTATCATACCGTTCCCTAGTAGTACGGAAAGCATTAATGTCCCAATAAATAATAGAACAAGCCCCGATTTAAACCCTCTCTTTAAACGAACGAGTTTTTCAATATATCGTCTATAAAAAGCCCAGACTACAGCAACTAAAATCATGAGCGTTACTAACTCCTGGAAGAATGTAAAGCCAGGATAAAGTGGTCCAAATGGTAAATGTTTACCAGGTGCCAGCCCCTTAACAAACATATCAATTGCACCGAATTGGACGAGTAAGAAACCATAAAACATCATCACGTGAATTGCGCCGGATTTCTTATCCTTTAAAAGCTTGGATTGTCCAAAAACAATCTTGATGACGTTATTAATTTGCTCTTTCATGTTCCAATCATATTCTTGCTTCTTACCAAGTCTTATGTATGCTACCCGTGTAGCTACAACTTTGGCAAATAGGTATATTGCATAAGCCGTTACAGCAATAAATGCTAATAAATTTATAAGCAACAATCCATTCATCATTCGCTCCCCCTTCTGTTTATTTTAGCGGCATGTTAGCGGTTGCATTCATCTTTATAAATAAATAGCAACTTTCCCCCTTATATTTTATTATATTGCTACTATTCTATTACTACTTTATATGATGAATGACCATTCAGTCAACTTATATCTTTAAATTTTTCTGAAGATTTCTTTTCATACTCCTCCCCCTGAGAGGAAAATAAAAAGGAACTGAGTCAACTTGTTATCTTTAAAACTAAAAAATGCTTTTGTGATGGTTGACCATTTAAATTTACCGTATAGTTAATGACTAATTTTCCATCACTTGTTTCATCGACAGGGTGATATTCGATAGATTTTGTATATGTATCCATGTGAATTCGACCATATGGATGATGGAAGATATTTTCTGATCGTTCACCCTCACGAAAGATTTGATTCATTTTCACTGCACCAGAACGACGAATGGATACTTTATCTGGTTGAATCGAAATCATATTTTTGACTTTTCCTTGATCATCTGTTTTTTCTTCATACATAACTAAGTGCATATGCTCTCTTGTATATAACTTCCCGTATTCTTTAATTGTTGTAATTTCTTTCATTCCATTATCCTCAATCGTTGTTTGAAGTTCGATGTTGACATTCTGTTCCATTTTATCACCTTTCATTCGTCGGATCGCAAGATGCTACTATATCTTCACTTTAGAATTTTAACAAAATATTTGTATGCTCATTATATCGATGTCTGAAAAGCGTTGCAACAATCTTCATCGTTCATTCATCATCCATTAATTGATTGTTTAATTCTATCCCTTTGTTCCCATAATGGAAATATAGTATTTATTCTCTCCAGATTGGAGTTACCATCACTATGAATAGAACACAGTTCAAAAAAATTACACGAAAAACAATAATATTTTTTCTTGGTTGTTTTTTAGCCCTTCTTCTTATTATTGGTGGGGTATATTTAGTTGCTTTTCTTCTTGGACCACCTGATCTAAGTAATGAACAAAACACCGTCTATTACAGCTCCAAGGGGGAACTTATTGGTGAAGAAAAAGGAAGTGAGAGCAGATATTGGGTTGATTTAGAATCCATCTCTCCGTATTTAATTAATGCAACACTGATGATTGAAGATCAACGTTTTTATAAACATAAGGGGCTTGATTTAAAACGAATTGTCGGGGCGGCCATTGCGGACCTTAAAAGCAGATCTTTGAAAGAAGGTGCAAGTACCTTAACACAGCAATATGCTCGAAATCTTTTTCTGTCCCATGAAAAAACATGGACAAGAAAATTAAAGGAAGCTTTTTATGCAATTCGAATCGAGCTATTTTATTCGAAAAAAGAAATTTTAGAAGGATATTTAAATACGATTTACTATGGGCATAGCGCATATGGTATAGAAGCGGCGAGCAAATATTACTTTAATAAAGGTGCCGATGATTTGACCTTGGCGGAAGCTGCTATGCTTGCGGGTATCCCAAAAGGCCCTTCCGTTTATTCTCCTATTGGTCATCTTGAGAATGCAACGGCACGTCAGCAGCAAATTCTTAAAGTTATGCTTGATAAAGATGTCATTAACGAAAATCAATATGAAATGGCAATGGAAGAAGAACTTATCTTTGAGCAATCAAATGAAAATAGTGTAAACAATATTGGTCCCTATTTTCAAGATATGGTTTTACGTGAGGCAGCTCACCTGCTTGATTTGGATAGTGAATTGGTGCGCTCGGGTGGATTCAAAATCTATACAACATTAGATATCGCAATGCAAAAGGAACTCGAAAAAAACGTTTTGAATCAGCTGCCAAAATCGAGTGGATTAGAAGTTGGAGCAATGGCTATGAGTCCAGAGGATGGTTCCATTCAGGCGATTGTAGGTGGTCGTGATTATGAAAAAAGTTCTTTCAATAGAGCAACACAGGCAAAGCGGCTCGCTGGATCTACATTTAAACCCTTTTTATATTATGCTGCCTTAGAAAATGGCTACACACCAAGTACGAAAATGGAAAGTAAACCAACTGCTTTTCAGTTAAGAAATGGAGAAACGTACCAACCTGGAAATTTCAACGGATATTATGCAGATGGACCGATTACTTTAGCACAAGCAATTGCCTTATCAGATAATATCTATGCCGTAAAAACACATCTTTATCTCGGTACAGATACATTAGTCCATACGGCAGAAGACTTTGGGATCCAAGGTGACCTTCCAGCTGTCGCTTCTCTTGCACTTGGTACTGCAACAGTAAGTGTTGAAGATATGGTAGAGGGGTATGGAATGATCGCCAATGGCGGAATGGAAATTGACTCTTATACCATCGAAAAAATTATTGATCGAAACGGCAAGGAAATTTACTCTAGAGAGATTAATGAGTCTGAAGAAAAGCTTAATCCGCAAAGTACTTTTATATTAACTCATCTTTTAACAGGGATGTTTGATGAGGAATTAAATGGCTATACTTCTGTGACTGGTGCACCGATTACTGATCAGCTTACACATACGTTTGCCGGTAAGTCTGGTACGACAGATGCAGATAGTTGGATGATTGGTTTTAGCCCGAGTACTGTAACAGGTGTTTGGGTTGGGTATGATGATAATCGTTCGATGGATAACGTCATGGAAACAGCATCATCAAAAGAAGTATGGGCAGGTTTTATGGAAGCAGTGCATGAAGAAAAGCCGTTAGAAACATTCGAAGTACCGAGTGGTGTTGTTGGTGTAGCAGTTGATCCTGAAACAGGCGAACGTGCAACTCCCTACTGTCCGACAAGCAAAGTAATGTATTACAAAAAAGGTGACGAACCTGATGAGCATTGTACATTACACTTTAATAATAATAAAGAAGATAAAAAAATAGAAAAGAATACCGAAAAAGAAGAAAAAGGATCAAAAGGATTTTTTGAAAAATGGCTCGATATTTTTAGATAGGATTAAGATTGTGTTCTAGGATAGGAAAAAATGAGCCGAGCCTAAAAATATATAAAGAAAGCCGACTTTATGTAAGGGTCCAGCTTACATGAAGTCGGCTCACTTTTTGTCCTAGTAATACATGATTTAGCCCATGTACTTCATATTCTACAAATTTAATTTAGAAAGTACAAGGTTAATTATAGTAATTCATAATTCGTTCACAATTTGTTCACGAATGTTTCTTGCAGAAGATTAGTCTACTTTTAGAGCTTCCTTGAGTTCATCCGATGAATTATCCCAAAACTCTTTATTAAAGTCTTCGAGAAAATCTCTTAATAATTTTTTTGAATGGTCGTCCATATGTTCAACGACGATTTTTCCTTTTAAAGACTTTTCCATATTTGTGACATGTTCAGCCATCGATTTGTATGCCCGTTTATTTGGCCTATCAACCAGAAGTTCACAACCTGCCACCCCTGCATAATATGGTCCATTTTCATTTCTTTCCACATTGACCCATACAATCCAGTACAATTTGGGATTTAGCACTTCATCTTTATCTTTTATATATTTTACTCTTCGTTCGATATCACTTCGAGCATGCATTGCTGCCATATCCACATAAGCGGTATCTTCATTCGGATCCACAATAACAGAAGACATATTTTCCAGGCTGATAGAACCGACACCATAGCCACCATGCCCATCGTTGGGATCGTCTTTAATAATTGTAAAAGTTTGCTTCTTTTTTCCACCTGAAGATTGATCTGAACTCATACAATGATCCTCCTTCTTATTTCTATTGACACTCATTGTAGCATAGATACCTGTCTCTTTTCATGTTGTCCATATTAACTCTTCAAAGACCCTTTTAATGATGACCTATTTCCTTAATGAAATTCCAGGCTTTTTTCATTTCTTCATCCGTATAATTTTGTTTTGGTTTTACATCCCTTACTTTTTTCTCTATTTCTATATGTGGGAGGTCACGGAAGAAAAGCATCGTGGCTACAAGCTCTAAAAAACGGGAACTTTGTTTTTGTAGAAGCGACACTTGATCATGGAAGTCGGGCATATCCAAATGAAATTGGTGTAAAAAATGATTACCATCCTCTGTTAATTCATAGGTAAATTGCGTATAATTTCCCTTATTTTCCTCTTCTTCATATATAAAACCTAAATTACATAATTCCTCGATTCGCAAAGATAACTCTTCTGAATATGGTCCATAAAAGTGAAATTGATATTTTTCTTCAAATGGAACACCATTAACTTGCAAAATATAAATCATTTTTTGCATTTTTTTTCGCCCTGTTACCTTCTTCGCTTCCATAAAAAAACGTAATAATCTAGCATGATCAGTCAGCATGTTTTACCTCTCCTCGACCATATAAAATTTCTTTAATTTCTAATACCTTTTCATTTTGCTCTAAGTTATTCAAGAAATCTTCCGGAAAATAAAGCTTATGATCCGTTCGTTTTTTTCCTGAAATAGCTTCTACAATATCCGAATGCCGTGATAGTTCTTTTAATTCTTTCGTTGGCATTTGCAAATGAATTGGCAGACGCTCCTCTTCTTCCCCTGGTCGGTAAAAATCATAGGGTAAATCTGAAGATGAATCAACGACAAGATAATATTCAGGATTAATACCAATCTCTTGGAAAAGTTTAGTTAACCGCATCACCTGATGCATTTGCTTATTCGGATTAAAATCAACATATTGGAAAAGGCGTCGATTTATAAATCTTTGACATAAATCACTAATTATAGCATCCTCTTCTTCTTGCCATAACTGAAAGTAATAATAGACAATGTTCTCATCTAATTTTAAATAGTCATTTAGTGAAACCCGCTCATTAAAAAAGGAAATAAAGTGAGTTGGTACAAGTTTAAAGGTATAGTTATTTTCAAATAAATATTTCGCACGATGAAATATTTTTGATAAAATCACCTCGGCACTCCGTGTAACAGGATGAAAATAAACTTGCCAATACATTTGGTAACGGCTCATAATATAATCTTCCACCGCATGCATGCCAGTTGATTTAATGACAACTTGGTCATCGATAGGTCGCATTACTCTTAGAATACGTTCCATATCAAAATGTCCATAACTGACGCCTGTATAATATGCGTCCCGCTGGAGATAATCCATTCTGTCGGCATCAATCTGGCTTGAAATTAAGCTGACAACGAGTTTATCTGTATATGTTTTTGCAATCACATCGGCTACTTTTTGTGAAAATCCTTGCTCCACCTTTTCAAGTATTCGATGTACTTCTGTATCTCCAAGAATAATTCGTTGTGTAAATTGTTCATGATCTAGTTTAAATACTTTTTCAAAAGAATGAGAGAATGGACCATGACCTAAATCATGTAAAAGTGCCGCACAAAGAGAAAGTAATCGTTCTTCATTATTCCAATGTTTCCGTCCTCTGAAATTGTTAATTATTCTCCTCACAATTTCATAAACACCTAAAGAATGGTTGAAGCGGCTATGCTCTGCACCATGAAACGTCAAATTGGATGTTCCCAGTTGTTTAATCCGTCTCAGACGCTGAAATTCTGGCGTCGCAATTAAATCCCAAATTACCTTATCCCGAACATGGACATACCGATGAACAGGGTCTTTAAAAACTTTTACCTCGCTTAGTTGTTCTGATTTATACGCCATCTATTTTCCATCCGTTTCTTTTATATCATTTTATTATATTATATAATAGATAGGGCATTTGACAAAAGAGATAATCAAAATTCATATCAATGTAAATAAGAATTACAACATCAGTAGTTTCCATAAAATGTGCAGTAGTGAAAACTTCTCTTTGTTGCTTTATTCAGCCTAATAATTGTTGAGTGCGCGGACCCGCTCCGGCAGAATACTTCGCTTTCCATGGGCACGGCCTCAGCCTCCTCGCGGAAAAAACGCCGCTGCGGGGTCTTCGGACACGTGCTGTTCCCATAGGAGTCTACGTATTCTGCCTACGCTGATTGAGACTTTCTGATTAGCAATTAGTTAAAGCCCAGAATATCAACATCGTTATGACAACTCTCATTCAGGATGAACAAAATTTAAAACTGTGGAAAACCATAGATGTACCTGCAGTTTTTAGTAACAATTCGAAGTAGACTTCCTCAATAAAAGATAAAAAGCACAACACTAGCGGAGGAAATACACGTAGACTCCTGCGGGAGCAAAGGCCTAGATGAGCCCCCGCAGTGCGTCAGCACGAGGAGGCTCATCAGCCGCCCCCGGAAAGCGAGTAGATTCCATTTGCGGTAATTGAAAGGCATATCTTTTTCGGATATCCCAAATTTAATGTTTAGTAATGTGGCACGAGTGCGTCCTGTGCTCGAAATCTGAAGCCGTGCCCGCGGAAAACAACCTAGCACTTATCTCGCAGTTTA
>DATGTS010000131.1:0-7321 GCA_035301745.1 Candidatus Avamphibacillus sp. | reverse complement strand
GGCCCCAGCGACCGTATAGGGAGGCTGGAGGCATTTTACTAAATAAAAACCAACTTTAAAATCAGAAATAATAATGTTTTTTATTGAAAGAAACTTTGAATAAAAATTAGAACCTTAGTTTTTGGGTGCTAACCATACTTATAATTTAAAGAAAATTTTTGGAAAATTTAATTATGCGCGTCTTTTAAAAAACGATTGAAGAGTAAGTAAAAGTAACTATGCCTTCTGAAGTAATGCCCTGTTATATAAAATTGAGACTTAAGACTTAAAGAAACATACATCATTTATAGTTGGGGGGATGGAATTGGCTGACGAATTGCTTCAGATCAAGAATTTAAAAACATCTTTTAGAATTAAGGATGACTACTATGCAGCCGTAGATGATGTGACATTAACATTAAATAAAAATGAAACATTAGCTATCGTTGGTGAATCAGGCTGTGGAAAAAGTGCTCTAGCCTTTTCAGTTATGGGATTACATAACCGAGCGAAAATTGAAGGAAATATTTTCTTTAAAGATCAAGATATTGCTAATAGTAGTCCCACAAAGTTAAATAAACTTCGTGGAAAAGATATGGCAATGATTTTTCAGGATCCGCTAACAGCTCTAAATCCCTTAATGATTATCGGGGATCAAATTGGTGAAACGATTTTATTACATAATAACCAAGTGTCGAAGGATGAGCGAAAAGAAAAAGTGATTGGTCTGCTTGAAAAGGTCGGTATACCCCGTCCTGAGCAAACGTACAATCAATTCCCACATGAACTTTCAGGCGGGATGAGACAGAGGGTAATTATTGCTATGGCGATTGCTAATGAACCTGAATTACTAATTGCTGATGAGCCGACTACGGCTTTAGATGCAACTATTCAGTCTCAGATTCTCGATTTAATAAATGAACTTAAAGAAGATATGCATGCTGGCATTGTTCTTATTACACATGATTTAGGTGTAGTTGCAGAAATGGCTGATCGTGTTGCTGTCATGTATGCTGGACAGATTGTAGAAATCACGGACGTATACACGTTATTCGAACAGCCGCTGCATCCTTATACACAATCATTATTAAACTCGATGCCTTCAACGGTTCAGGATAAAGAGAAGCTTCATGTTATTCAGGGGATTGTTCCATCATTACAGAACTTGCCTCGTACAGGTTGTAGATTTAGTTCTAGAGTCCCTTGGATACCTGACTCAGCTCATGAGGAACATCCAAAGCTACATGAAGTAAGTCCTGGTCATTTTGTAAGGTGTACTTGTTATAAAGATTTTGAATTCCCTGACGAGAGCAAGGAGGACCAGCATCATGGCGTTTCTTGAAGTAGAAGACTTAAAGGTTCATTTTCCTATTAAAGGTGGTATTTTTGGAAGAACAGTAGATTATGTTAAAGCGGTTGATGGTGTTTCACTTACACTGGAAAAAGGGATGACATATGGTCTTGTAGGTGAATCAGGCTCAGGAAAGACAACTACAGGTCGAGCAATTGTCGGACTGAACAAAGTGACATCAGGAAAGATTTTCTTTAATGGTCAAGACATTACAGGAATACGGAAATCAAAAGCGGATTTTCGTAATGATATTCAAATGATTTTTCAAGATCCGTATTCTTCTTTAAATCCGAAGAAAAGAGTACTTGACATTGTCTCAGAGCCACTCAAAAATTTCGAAAAATTATCAAA
The DNA here is from genome assembly GCA_035301745.1 of Candidatus Avamphibacillus sp. Classification (GTDB taxonomy): domain Bacteria; phylum Bacillota; class Bacilli; order Bacillales; family Amphibacillaceae; genus MSJ-26. Next base: position 5,640 of record DATGTS010000131.1, on the reverse strand, counting down.
ACGGGAAGAAAAAAAACGTGTGCAAGAATTATTGGAGCTTGTAGGTTTGAGTCCGGAGAGTATAGTCAAATATCCACATCAATTCTCTGGAGGACAAAGACAGCGTATTGGAGTAGCAAGAGCAATTGCCTTAAAGCCAAAATTGATTATTGCAGATGAACCAGTATCTGCATTAGATGTTTCGGTTCAGGCACAAGTTCTTAATTTTATGCAGGAAATTCAAGACGAACTAGATCTTACTTATCTTTTTATAAGTCATGACCTTGGAGTCATTAAACATATGTGTGACCATATAGGAATTATGTACCGGGGCCGTTTTGTAGAAGAGGGAACGGCAGAAACAATTTTTAATGACCCTCAGCATATTTATACAAAACGACTTGTTGCTGCGATACCTGATATCGATCCAAAAAATCGGAAAAAACAGCATCAATTCCGTCAAGAAGTAGCAGCTGAATATGAGGGATCTTATAATGATTACTTTGATGAGGAAGGATTAGCTTTCCCATTACAACCTATTTCAGAAACACACTCAGTGGCTTTGCCGGAAAGGAGCTAATCATATGTGGAAATTTACAGTTCGGCGAATTTTGATTATGATTCCGCAATTAATTTTATTAAGTTTACTTATTTTCATTATGGCACAAATGATGCCCGGCGATGCACTAACAGGATTAATCGATCCGAGCATTGACCCTGAGGCCTTGGAACAACAAAGAGAAAGACTGGGACTGAATAATCCTTGGCATGTTCAGTATGCTGATTGGGTATCGGGTGTTATGCAAGGGGATTTTGGGCAATCGTTTCGTTTTAAAATGCCAGTAACAGACCTGTTATGGGACCGAATGATTAATACTTTTTGGCTTTCTCTCGCTACCTTAATTATAACGTATATTATCGCTATTCCTCTTGGAATTGTTAGTGGTCGATACAATGATACGTGGGCTGACCAGATGATTACAGGGTACACTTATGTCGGTTTTGCTACCCCACTGTTTATTTTCGGTTTATTAATGCTATGGATATTTGGGTTTTACTTTGGGTGGTTCCCTACGGGTGGAAGTGTCGCACCGGGATTGGAGTCCGGTACATTTGAATACGTGTTAAGTAAACTTAATCATTTGCTTTTGCCGTCGATAGCGATGTCCCTGATTGCTACAGTGAATACCGTACAATATTTAAGAAATGATATTATCGATACAAAACAAAAAGACTTTATTATTACGGCTAGATCGAAAGGAGCACCAGAGTCTAGGGTTTATAACCGCCATATTTTAAGAAACTCTTTATTACCGATTGCGGCGTTTTTTGGATATGAATTAACAGGACTTATCGGAGGAACGATATTTATCGAAACGATTTTCAGTTATCCAGGAATGGGACAGTTATTCATAGAATCCATTACTTTACGTGACTATAGTGTCGTTACAGCAGCTACATTATTATTTGGGATTGCAGCGGTGTTAGGTGCACTGATCTCCGATATTATTTTGAGTCTAATTGATCCACGCATTCGCATTAAATAAGAACTTGAAAGACTCTGAGGTGATAATAAATGGAAGCGAAGAATACAGAAGTAGAAACGGAAAATCAAGAATTAAGTGAAAGTCCATCTGGTTTAAAAATTTTTTGGCGGGAAATTGTAAGGGATAAATTGGCGCTGGTTTCACTCATCTTCCTGATACTTATTACAGCGTTTGTATATGGTATATCTCTATTTATGAACCAGGATGAAATCGTAAAGGTAGATTTATTTGCGATACATGAACCACCTTCAGAAGAATTTTGGTTAGGTACGGACTATGGTGGGCGTGATGTATTTGGCCAGTTAATTATTGGAACAAGGAATTCCCTGTCTATTGGTATTCTTGTAACACTCATGACAGGAATTATTGGTATTGTATTTGGACTTGTTGCTGGTTATTTCGGCGGACATATAGATAATATTTTAATGCGTATATTAGACTTTTTCCAGGTACTTCCATTTTTAATGATTGTCATTGTTTTTGTTGCAATTGTTCCCAAATATAGTGTTTTGTCATTCTCATTGATCATGACATCTTTTCTTTGGATGGGAATTGCTAGATTAATCAGGTCAAAGGCCCTGCAAGAAGCTGAATTAGATTATGTGCAAGCGTCAAGGACACTCGGAACTTCTAACTTTAAAATTATTTTTACACATTTACTGCCGAATGTAAGTTCATTAATTATTGTAACGATGACCTTAAATCTTGCATCTAATATTGGACTTGAGTCTGGTCTTTCATTCTTGGGATTTGGATTTCCTGAAGATACGCCAAGCCTAGGGACGCTATTAAGTTATGCTAGAAATCCGCAAACATTGGAATTTAGATGGTGGATTTGGTTACCTGCAGCATTGCTTATTCTCGTATTAATGTTAAGCATACGTAATGTTGGTGAAGCTCTTAAACGAGCGACAGATGCAAGGCAGCGTCGAGGATAATAAGAGTTTTTAATAAAAATTAAAAAATTCCTTTAAGGAGGTGAGGTTTAACGCCAAATGTCTTATCTAGCCTCCAATTTATTTTCGGAATAATAGTAATAAAGCAACTCTTTTATTTTTGCTGGAGGTCTAGACAATAGAAAACGATACTTACATTAGCTCTTTTGCTAATGTTGAGTATAAATATCAGTAGTATACATAGATATGTATTACTGATAAGTGTTCAAAATAAAAGGGAGGGTACAATAATGAGAAAGGCAACATTAAGTAAGTTATTTTTCGCATTAATGCTTATTTTAATGCTAGCACTTGTCGCATGTAGCGATAACACAGATGGGGATGGCGAAGAAGCTTCAGCAGGCTCTGATGATAATGGAGAAGAGCAAGATGATGGTGAAGACGCCGAGGAAGAAGATGATGGGCTGTATTCTATCGATGACTTCGATAATTTTAAGACAAATGAAGGAGAAGCGATTGAAGGAGGAACTCTTCAATATGGTCTTGTAACTGATACCGCTTTTGAAGGGACATTAAACTTTAATTTCTACTCAGGTACACATGATGCAGACATTTTACAGTGGTTTGATGAAGCACTTCTAACTTGGGATGAAAACTATGTTTATACGAATGATGGAGCTGCGACGTATGAACAGGATGAAGAAGATGAAAATACATTTATTTTCACAATCAAAGACAATGTTAATTGGCATGATGGAGAGCCTGTAACAGCTGAAGATTGGTTATTTGCTCATGAAGTGATTTCACATCCTGACTATGATGGGATTCGCTATGGTTCTGACTTTACTAATATTGTTGGTGTAGAAGAATATAGAGAACAATTTGTAGATAATGAAGATTTAAGCATTGAAGATGCAGAACCAATTGAAGGAATTGAAGTTGTTGACGAGAAAACAATGAAAGTTACGTATAAAGAAGTCACACCTTCTTTAGTGACAGGTAGTATGTGGACATATCCACTTGCTAAGCATATCTTCGGTGATATGGAAGTTGCTGATATGTCATCTTCTCCAGAAGTAAGAGAAAACCCAATTGGATTTGGTCCATTTAAAGTAGAATCGATTACTCCTGGTGAAGCAGTAACACTTACGAAGAACGAAGATTACTGGCGTGGGGAGCCAAGTTTAGATGGTGTAACAGTTAAAGTGATTGATCCGTCTGTTGTAGTAAATGAGCTAGAAACAGGTGGTGTGGATCTAGTAAGTAGTTTTCCTACAGATCAATACCCGGATAATGCAGACATGTCTAACGTTGAATTCTTAGGAATTACCGATCGTGCTTTTACGTATATTGGCTTTAAACTTGGTAAATGGGATGAAGAAGCTCAGGAAAATGTTCCTGATCCAGATGCTAAAATGGCCAATAAAAACTTGCGCCAAGCTATGTGGCATGCTGTAGATAACCAGTCAGTCGGTGATCGTTTCTATCATGGTCTGCGCTGGAATGCAACAACACTTATTCCGCCATCTCATCCACAATTTCATGATGAGACAAACCCAGGACGTGAGTATGATCCTGAAAAAGCAAAAGAATTACTAGATGAAGCGGGATATGAAGATGTTGATGGAGATGGCTTCCGTGAAGATCCAGATGGCGAACAATTAGTTATTAACTTTGCATCTATGTCTGGTGATAATACAGCTGAACCAATTGCGAAGTATTATATGCAAGCTTGGGAAGAGGTTGGCCTTAAAGTTGAACTTTTAGATGGTCGTCTGCAGGAATTTAATACATTCTACGACCGGGTGGAAGAAGACGATCCGGAAATTGACATTTATCAAGGGGCTTGGCAAATCGGTATTGATGTTGACCCTAGAGGCCTGTGGGGAGGTTACTCTGTATCAAACTACACTCGCTGGACAACTGAAGAAAATGACAGTTTACTTGCTGACGGGGTATCTGAAGAAGCATTTGATGTAGAGTATCGTCAAAAGGTATACAATGAGTGGCAAGAATATATGGTAGAAGAAGTACCTGTCTTCCCAACCGTTTATCGTGCAGAGCTAGTACCTGTTAACAATCGGGTTCATAACTATGCAATTGGTGATGGTACTGGTGTGTATCTATATGAAATTGAGGTCACTCAAGAGGAACCTATGGCAAATGAATAAGTCTTTCTAAAGAAGAAGCCTGCATTTTAGGTGCAGGTTTCTTTTTTGTTCAATAATTAATTTTAATTACAATGAACTATTTGCTGTAATAAAACTAGGTAAAAAGACTGATTTCTATTAAAAGCTAATTCTTTTGTCATAAATCTATTATATTTGTAATATTTTTCAGTAGTCTTGGTAATCCTTGTAATAGACTCTTAAACGAGTTGTAACTGCATTGCCCCTATTCCTGTGGTACGATAGGCAATGTTAGAAATCAAGGAGGGACTACCTATGAAAAAGTTTGTAGCGGCTTTAGCTACAGGTGTCATGATTGCTGGTGCTAGTCTAACAACCGTGTCAGCAGAAACATATGAGGTTGAAAAAGGAGATAACCTTTGGGACATCGCCGAAGAATACAATACAACTGTTAAAGAATTAGTAGATATAAATGAATTAGATACAACAACAATACATCCAAAACAAAAATTAGTCATTAATACCATGTATATCGTTGAAAGAGGCGATACACTAAGTAAACTAGCTAAAGAATTTGATGTATCTGTATCAGATATTAAAAAGTGGAATGAGTTAGATTCCAGTCTAATTGTTATTGGACAAGAATTAGAAATAAAAGGTGTTCATGTTTCAAAAGATACTGAAAGTGATGCGGAACAGGTAACATCATCTAAACAAGGAAAAGCTGAAGGAAAAGAAAAGCAGTCAGTAAAATCTAAAGAAGCTTCAAAATCAGCCGATTCCAGCAAAACACCAGAAGGAAAAACAATTACTGTATCCGCAACAGCTTATACTGCAAAATGTGACGGCTGTTCAGGTGTTACATCCACAGGTGTTGACTTGAACGCTAATCCAAATGCTAAAGTAATTGCAGTTGACCCTTCTGTAATACCACTTGGTACAGAAGTTTATGTTGAAGGATATGGCTACGCAACAGCTGCTGATGTTGGCGGTGCTATTAAAGGTAATAAAATTGATGTTCATGTTCCAACAAAAGCAGAAGCTAATAGCTGGGGCGTAAAAACAGTTAACGTAACAATCGTTGAATAA
>DATGTS010000130.1:0-9581 GCA_035301745.1 Candidatus Avamphibacillus sp. | reverse complement strand
AGGGTATAGAATAGTAGTAGATTGAATTTCTTTATGAGAAAAGGATGTGCTCAGTTGGAAAGAAATGCATACTTTGATAACGCGAAAGTGCTTTTAATTTTCTTAGTTGTGTTTGGTCACATGATACAGCCTTTTATAGATGGCTCTGACGGGTTGAAAACGTTTTATATGTGGGTGTACACATTTCATATGCCTGCATTTATTTTCTTATCTGGATTTTTTGCAAAGGGATCTGGAAGTAAAAAATATATTTTAAAACTAGCTAAAAAGCTTATCGTTCCTTATTTAATATTTCAAGTAATTTATACTATTTTTTACTTTTATATAGGAAAAGAAGGCTGGCAAACGAGTATGTTTTATCCTCACTGGTCATTGTGGTTTTTACTTAGCTTGTTTTGTTGGCATATGTTGCTTTACTGGTTTAAAAAAATACCTGCTATTTTAGGAATATTAATTGCCGTTCAAATTGGATTAATTGTTGGTTATTTTGGAGAAATCGGTCATACCTTTAGTTTGTCACGTACTTTTGTATTTTTCCCTTTCTTCTTACTTGGCTATTGGTTGAAAGAAGAACATGTGATGTGGCTAAAACAACGAGCCTTTAAATTGATTTCCTTAGTTATTATGGCAGTTGTTGCAGTAGCTATTTATTATGCACCAGACTTTAATTCGGGTTGGTTACTCGCTTCGAAGTCATATGGGGCATTAGGTGCACCTGAATATGGTGGATTTGCAAGACTGCTTGTTTACTTTACTTCAACTGTAATGGCAATGAGTGTGATGGCGTGGGTGCCAAGGGAAAAAGGAATATTCACTTATATAGGAACTCGCACACTTTACGTTTATCTCTTACACGGCTTCTTTATTCAGTATTTCCGTGTTAATGATCTTTTTAAAGTAGATAATATCTTTGATTTCTTTGGACTCGGATTACTCTCTGCCATAATTGTATTACTTTTATCAAGCAAACCTATTCTTGGATTATGGCAACCGATGGTAGAAACCAGCACATCTATCATCAGAAATACCTTCAGTTTCCGAACGGATAAAAGAAAGGCAGATCAAGAGATGAATGCTTAAAATATTAGTATGGGCAAAGTAATTCTCCTACCGCAAATGGAATATACTCGCTTTCCGCGGGTGGCTAATGAGCCTCCCAAGGAAAGCGTAGTGTTTTTTCTGTAGCGATAGTTGCGCACGCCCTTAAATTATTAATACACAGTTTATAGATTTTGTAACAAAATAACAATTTTGTTAGAAAGCAGCCTTTGTTAAAACTTAAAAAATGATATGAGCGATTAAAACAATTACTGGTAATGTAATAACCGTTCGCAGTAGGAAAATGATAAATAATTGCTTAATTGATACGGGAACTTTGGAACCGAGCAAGACGCCTCCGACTTCAGACATATAAATTAATTGAGTTACAGATAGTGCGGCGACAATAAACCTTGTCATCTCAGCTTCAATGGAAGAACCGATAATAGCTGGTAAAAACATATCCGCAAAACCAATTAACAACGTCTCCGAAGCTTTCGCTGCTTCTGGAACTTGCATCAATTCTAAAAGCGGTATGAACGGAAGACCAATCCACTGAAAAATGGGCGTGTATTCAGCTAAGATAAGCGCAATGAGTCCGAAAGCCATAACAATTGGAGCAACACCCATCCACATATCCAGTACATTTTGAAAACCATTTTTGAAAAACTGATACACACTTGTTTCTTGCTTACCTCTTTCAAGTGCTTTTTGGTATCCGAAAATTACACTATTCATATCACTTGGGACCGTTTCATCAATCGTTCTTGTCGTATCTTTTATATATGTGTTTGAATATCTTGAAAGCGGCGGGATTCGTGGCATAATAAGTGCAGCAATAAGCCCGGCAAAAAGCACGGTTAGATAAAATGGAATAAACATATGCCCAAGATTAACTTCTTCAATTACAACTAATGTAAAGGTAATCGACACAACAGAGAAAGTCGTTCCAATGACAGCTGCTTCACGTTTTGTGTAGTATCCATCTTCATACTGCTTACTTGTGAGCAGAACTCCAATTGTCCCGTCACCAATCCATGAAGCAAGAGCATCAATAGACGAACGACCAGGTAACTTGAACAATGGGCGCATTACTTTTGTCATTAATGTACCAAAAAACTCCATTAATCCGAAATTCATTAACAAAGGAAGAAATATACCAGCAAATAAAAAGACAGAAAATAAAACGTGTAGTAAACCCCCATCACCAAGCAGCGTTCCACCTGTATCTTCACTATATACGGCTTCAGGTCCTATGTTGAAATAAACCATAATAGCAAAAACAGCAGCAATTACTCTTGTGATCGTCCAAAAAGGGCTGACATAAAATAATTGCTGAAAAAATGGGGTTTTGTTAAATTTATCTTCCCCAATGATTCTTGCTGTCACTGTCATGATAGCTGTAATAATGATAATTAGCATCATGATTAAAGAAAGTTGATTAGCTAAAACTCCCTGAATCCAGTTGGCTAAAATACCAATTGGAATAGTAAATCCATCTTCCGTTTTTACGGGTGTCATAAATAATAAGACACCTAGTAAAGAAGGAATAATAAATTTTAAATGGTCTAGTAGGTTATATGTTCCTTTATTCATAAAGTTCTCTCCCATCCCTGTTTGAATTCAGTTTACTAAAAATAGTTTGAAATAACAATCTTAAGTATATATATACATTATGATTGATAATTATACATAAATATGTGTAAAAAGTATAGTGCTTTTTAAAAGATATTTCGTTATCGCTTTTTAAGTCTTGCATATAAAAAAATAAGGCACTTCAAAAAAATTCATGTTTAAAAAAAATATATTAGGGAAGCAATAATAAAGACAGAGTTTATACTTTAGTTAGGTCGAAGTATATGAACTTTTTATTAGTATGAATTTTTAAAAAAATGTGCTTGAAAAAAATTTATGATAACGATACAATGGAAAAAATAGAGATGTCGTTATTAATGGGGGTAAATAGCGTGAAGGAATTCCAACATTTTAAAGTGGATACAGAAAAAAAGCTTAACAGAAAACTTTTAAAAAAAGAATTGGAATTTTTGCAATGGGTTTTTGAGCGCTATTTGGAGGAAGAGCAACAGGGAGATGCACAAAGAAGTCTTTAATCAAAGGAGGATTATAGGATGATTCAGCTATCCCTTTATATTATTGTTGCTATTGTAATCGGATTCATCGTTGCTGCATTATTTGGATTTAAAGTTCCAGGAAAATTACCAGGAATTATTATAGCTGGATTGTTGGGCGCATGGATTGGAGACGTATTAATCCGCGAACTTGGCCCACAAATCGGTGATTACTATATATTTCCAGCCACTTTAGGTGCATTTGTCATCGCACTAACCATCAGTTTATTAGGGAGAAGAGCAAGAGTATATAATTGACGAATAAAAAGCCTTTAAGAAGGCTTTTTATTTTGGGCTTACTTCCCGCTTTTTGGTATACTAATGAGGAGCTAAAGGAGTGAAGAAAATGGCTGTTGCCAATGAAACGATTATTAATAAAATGATGGATGAATTAAAGGTGGCAAAGGAAGATCCTTATAATAAAGAAAAAATGATGAAACATGTGGGGCATGTTAAGCTGTTATGTGAGTTGCTATTAGAAGAGAAGCGACCACAGGAAATACAGAAAAATAAAATCACAGCAGATGAAATGAAAGCGATGATGGGACAAAACGCTACAAAAGCGATGCCAATTACTTCCAGCCCCAAGTCAATAATTAATCACGACGATGCAAATGGCGAATCCATTTTTGATTTTTAATGGACAATCAATATTGAGACATAATAGAGGTGACAAAGATGAAGGTATTTTTACTACTAGGAGTCCTTAATGGATTTTTAGCCGTGGCGTTAGGAGCATTTGGAGCACATGGACTTGAAGGGAAAATTACGAATCACATGCTGAATATTTGGGAGAAGGCAGTGAATTATCAAATGTTCCATACGATGGCTCTCCTTGTGACTGGTTTACTCGCGATGAAAATACAAAACTTAAGTATGCACTGGTCAGGCTGGCTATTTTTCATCGGGATTGTCCTATTTTCAGGCAGTCTTTACATTTACTCCACAACTGGAATAAAAACATTTGCCATGATTACTCCATTTGGTGGATTAACATTCTTAATTGCTTGGGTTCTCCTTGGCTATAGTATAGTAAAATATTTATAATTTACTTGGATTACAATATTTAAAGAATTTAAATCCGGAAGAAGATAAATGTTGTCAAGAAAAATAATAATAATGAACGAGTTATTTGTTTAGCTGCACTTACTCTGTTATTCATATAAAAAGCAACCATTCCTTCACAAAAGATACTGATGGCTATGAAATATAAAGCCATAAATAACCCTAGGATATAGCCTTGAATGATGGCGAATAGGAAGATAAATACAGCAAGTACGATCGAAGCTAATTCAATTTTAATAAACTTCTCGCTAGGATGTTGCATATCATCGCCTCTTTACAAATGTAAAATTGACAGTGGTGGATTAAGAAAATATCTACGCCTTTACTCAGGTTGAAAAGAAAGAATGTTAGGACTACCCCAAAGGAGAGACTTTTTGGAGTAGTCTTTTTTATTGTCTAGGAAATTATAAAATTTTAAGCCTGGGGATAACTGAGCAACAGGAAGAGCCACGTCCGGCTCCAGCGCCCAGCAACTAGTGAGACTTCCTTCACCTCCGTACGATAATGCCCACAGGATGTGGGTAGTTCGGTGTTGCTCTCGTGACGTCGCGGTTTTAACCGAACCTCCCCAAACGACTCACATACGTTAAGGAAGGCCGATTAAAACCGGGCTTTGCGCCCAACATCGGCACACCTCTTGTCGAGGCGTGTTTCCTTTATCTCCTACGGCTCAGTCCGTACGTTGCTAAATGGGCGCTTGCGCCTTTGTTCTTACGGTAAGTAAAAGTTAAGTTATGGTGGTGAAAATCCTCTTTTAAGTTTTCTATTGTCAGAACTTTATCGAGTAGGATAATTTGCTAGGTAATTAGAGTTGGGAGAGGAAAATGGGTATTCGTAATTGATTTCTTCATTAAACACGACATAATCTAAGTAAATCATTAGGAGTAGATATCGTCTGTTCGTTTTAGGATCACTTAAAATAATATGGTCTCTTCCTGCTGCCTCAATCCTACCTCTAAATGTCACTTGTTCCCTTGACTCAAACGTCATATAGACGGTTACTTGTTTTCCTCGGTTTAGTCTTAAAATATTTTCAATATAGGATTGCTGCATTGGTAACATGCCAGGAATATTTTGCGCAACGTTTTGTTGTTGCGGTTGTTGAACCTGCTGTGACTGCTGAGGTTGCTGGGTAAACTGTCGATACGGGTAACCTGGATAAAATGCTGGTGATGATGGTGGATAATAATATGGGTAAGGATGATGGGTATACTGCTGCTTGTTATTTTCTTGTTTTTCACTCATTAATAATACCTCCTTAAAAATTAATATACAGACGGACAGGCGGACTCAGTTGGAGAGAAAAAACAATGGGATTTGAATCTTCCAGTATTCCATTGGTTAAACCATTGTGCGGGACATGCTCCTTCTGGCATAAAAAACCATAAAGCATTTGTAGCTGGATGAAACCGTTCACCATTAAGGACTCGTCGTGCAAGCCTTATATCCATGTCTCGTGCTCGCTGATAAAAATAACCTTTTTGCGTTGCTTCAAATCCACCTGGGCTTTGAAACACCATGTCCCGAATGTTTCTTATGTCGATAAAGTCCAAGCAATCAGCTAATACTCGATTTACTCCCACATTTCCGACCATTAGCATGCCTAGTTTCCCGTCTCCTTCCGCCTCTGCTCGCATAAGCCTGGCTAATAAAGCAACTTCTCTGTCGTTAAAAGCAATAACTGCCAACTATTCACCTCATTTCTGAAAAATCTCTGGATTTTACGACTACTAAATATATGTATGTAAGAAATTTAAAATGTATGAAGAAGATGTTATCTTTTCATGTAAATTTTAGGGACTTTGTGAAAAGGCGTGGCATAATCTTCAGTTTTTACTAATGAGCCTCCAATTCTCTATACAATCAATCGAATATCTTTATTGTTTAGCTAGGTCTAGTGTGAAAAGCGAAATGTTGTTGATTTAACATTTATAAATAGGGAATGATATATGTAGCAAAGCTTGTCAATAAAAGATGAAATATGAGAAGTATTGAGCAATAATTAGTTTGAATTACATTTATTAGAATATTAATAATCCCGTCACAAAAACGAGAATGTTTTGAATTTGTCATTTCTAACCTATAAAGTATGTGAAATACTTTCAATCAATTGCTAAATACATTATTATTTTAAATAGACAAATGTTCTAGGGTATTCCCTGGATAAACTATTTGAAACTGGAGGTAAGTGTAATGAGTAATTTATTTGATGGATTAATTGATAAAGTTAAAGGCAGTGGGAAGTCGATTGTTTTCCCTGAAGCTTTAGACGAGCGAGTTTTAACTGCAGCTAGTCAATTAGCAGTGGAAGGAATACTAACACCAATATTAATTGGAGATATAAAAGAAATTGAAGAACGAGCGGATGAATTGGATATCGATGTATCATCATGTAAGGTAATCGATCCGAAAAATTATACTAACTTTGATTCAATGGTTGAAAAGTTTGTAGAGCGCAGGAAAGGAAAAGCTACAAAAGAGCAAGCAGAAGAACTTTTACTAAGCGGTAATTACTTCGGAACAATGCTCGTATACATGAACGAAGCGGACGGGCTTGTTAGTGGAGCGGTACATTCCACTGCGGATACTGTTCGTCCAGCTTTGCAAATTATTAAGACAAAAGAAGGCGTCAGAAAAACATCTGGTGCATTTGTAATGGTTCGTGAAGATGAGCGTTATGTTTTTGCCGATTGTGCGATTAACATTTCCCTTGAAGCAGAGGATTTAGCAGAAATCGCCAGTGAAAGCGCGAAGACAGCGGAATTATTTGATATTGACCCACGTGTAGCGATGTTAAGCTTTTCAACGAAGGGATCTGCTAAGTCTGATGATACGGAAAAAGTAGTGAAAGCACTTGAACTTGCAAAAGAAAAAGATTCATCCCTTGTCATTGATGGAGAATTCCAGTTTGATGCTGCTTTTGTTCCTAGTGTTGCCGAGAAAAAAGCACCTGACTCTGTTTTAAAAGGAAATGCTACTGTGTTCGTATTCCCAAGCCTTGAAGCAGGTAATATAGGTTATAAAATTGCTCAGCGTTTAGGCGGATTTGAAGCTGTTGGCCCGATTTTACAAGGACTAAATAAACCAGTTAACGACTTATCCCGTGGATGTAATACAGATGATGTATTCAAATTAGCATTAATTACCGCTGCACAGTCAGAAGGGTAAATAGAAGAACCCTGACTCAGTAGCTTTTCAGCTATTGGTCAGGGTTTTTTTGTTCCCACTTGTGGCCATAAAGATTTTCCCTATAGGTTAACTTTAAAATTGGCTTTGTAATTCAGCAATGTTTTTATTTCGTTTTATCATTTGTTCATATCGCTTGTTAAAGATGCCGAGTTCATAATCAGAAAAGGAATCAGAGATGATAACTTCATCATTTAATTCCTCTAAGGTAGACAGAACACGTTGTTTCATATCTTTTACTGAAAGATTGACATTTAATAAATCAGATAAAGAAGCCATTGTTTCCGGTTGTACCGTTGGATAAGTAAAACGCGTTTCTTCCCCTTTAATTCCTGCATCATAAAACTTTCGAATAAGAGCAGCTCGCTCATTGGAGTTACCTCGTACATCTAGGTAAATTTGGATAGCTGCCCCATCTTTAATTCTTCGCTGAGAAATACCTGCAAATTTTTTATTACTTATACTTAAATCGTAGTCTCCAGGACAATAGGAGCCAACAATTTCAAAAGCTTTTATCTCATTTGTTAAATCCTTTAACATATATTGCACAAAATTAACCATCGCTTCATAACAATCATGGATGGATAAATGTTTAACATCAGGTAGTATGAGGGATAAATTTAATACACCTTCATCTAAAGCTACTGCAAGTCCGCCAGAATTACGCACCATTACATGATAACCTTGATTTGCCAAGAGTTGAACGCCTTCCTCAATATAAGGGATACGCACATCTGGAATACCAAGTACGATTGTTTTTGGATGAACCCAGAGCCTCATGGCTGGTGGTGACTTTCTATTACTGACAGATGTTGCTAAAGCATCGTCAATAGCAAAAGAAGTTACCGCTGTGTAATGCTTATTTTGAAAAGTCCCTATCTCTGATTGATCAATATATCGAAAGGTTGAATGTTGAATAATTTCTTGCCAGCTTTTCATTTTAAACTCCTTTTTAAAATAGTCTATTTCGGATAGTTTGTTGTATAAACTGTGACATAACTTGAGTTGGGTGCCTCTACTCGCTGCGGAAATACACTTCGCTTTCCGCGGGCGGCTGTTGAGCCTCCTTGGGCAAAGCCCTGCGGAGTCTCATCTAGGCCTCTGGGACTGCGCGTGAATGCTCGGCCCACCGAAAACCGTCTGCTCCCGCAGGAGTCGATGTATATTTCCTACGCTCTAATAGTTAAATGTTCGTCTTTAACATTAATCATCTTAGTAATGTCCCAGCCTCAATATATGAATGTTGATTACAAGTAGTCCGCTTATTATACATCACTTTTCCTGTATATAGAAGGGGGACAACCAGTTATTTTTTTAAATACTTTGCCAAAATAGGACGGATCATCATATCCAACCATCCAAGCAACTTCATCAATGGATAAGCTTTCTTCCTTTAATAAATGCTTTGCTTGACCAATCCTAAGATTTTGCTGATATTCTGTTATTGTTAAGCCTGTTTCTTTTTTAAATCTCCTGGATAAATTTCCAGGATGAGTGTGACTAAGTTAGGCCAAGTCCGTCATGTTTATTTTCTGATCATAATAACTCATTATATGCTCCATTACCTTTTTTATCATATATGAGTAATTCTTCAACGAGTTTGATTTTACAATATCACAATATTCTTCAATCATATGGTCTTGAATTTGATGAAGCTCCGCAATGTTCTCGCCATTTTCAATTTCATAGGCGAATTTTTCAGAGATACGGTGAATCAAAATTGCTGGAACATCACCATTTCCGGGCGGCAATACGTAATAATGTATTCAAAATGATCGTTAGATTTTTAAGTCGCCGCAATGGTTGATTAGGGAATCGCTCAGAAAAGGAAAACAACATATTGTCTGAGCTAATCTGCTTTAATGCCGCTTTCTTATCCCCATTTTCCACCGCGTGCATAAAATCCTTTTCAACTTTATACCTTTTTTTAACCAAATTAGCTTCTTCATCGACGATAGTATTCTCTTGCGGCTTGTTTACCTTGTTTTCATTAGGGGAAATTACGGATGGATAAGCTTCCGCTTCTTTCATCGAGTCAAATTGTTGAAGCACTGCTGCATAACTGCTTATTTGTCCCTCCGTTAAAACACTTATTTTTTCAATGAAATCTCTTAAATCAGAGCTCTGATGGCTGTTGAGATTATATTGTAACGACAAACTATA
>DATGTS010000129.1:0-5873 GCA_035301745.1 Candidatus Avamphibacillus sp. | reverse complement strand
CCAGAATAATCATAATGGGCGCCTTTGGATTTCCCTCCCCCCAAACCATCCGCGATCCATGCTCATAAAGGCCGCATTCACGACAATTCTTCAGATGATCGGGGGTCGGTTCTTCCGGCCATAATTTCGGACAAAAATCGGGCATCGCATTTCTTTCCCATGTATTATGTTATATATTATTTTGTCCGCTTACGCATGAAACACACATGGATGAATTATTTATTCCAAAAAATAATTTTTGTGAAATGCAATGACCTAACTGGATTCTATACTTGCATCTCAACAATACTTCGCAACCAAAACAAACGTCTCACTTTTGTAGAAGGGGGTAATCCACCGGGTAGAACGTCGCCTTACCTGTACCCTCCTACTTTTCCAATATATCTACCGACAGATCTTCATTCTCTTCGGCTAGTTCTTTCAAGAATTTCTGATCTTCTACCTCATTTCCTTCAATAAATAGATCTTCCAATTTGTTTAAAGATTCCAGTGCTTTGAAATCTTGAATAGAGTTATTTCTTATATTTAGATGTCGTAAATGTGTTAAATCGGCAATGCTGTCTATATCCGACAGCAAGTTGTCTTCTGCATACAGATTTACCGTATTGTTCATGTTTTCTACTGCATCTATGCTCTTTAATAGATTATAACTCACATCGAGTTGCTTCACTTGCGACAGATCTTTTAGCGGATCAATGGATGATATTCGATTTTGATCTAAGAATATATTTTCCAGGTTCGTTAAATCAGTTAATGGTTCGAGAGTTTTAATTTGATTGTCACTCAAAACCAATGTTTCCAAATTGTACAAATTTGAAATACTGTCTATGTCCGTTAAAGAATTTTCATCAACAAATAAAGCCTTCAGATGTTTCAAATCTCCTGCGGCATCTATATCTTTCAATAGATTGTTGCTTGCGAACAGTTCTTTCAATTGGGCCAACTCCAGCAATGGATCGATAGATGAAATGCTATTTTGATCCAGATGGACACTTTCCAGTTTCGCTAAATCAGCTAACGGCTCAATATTTTGGATTTCATTATCCGTTAAATGCAAAGTTTTCAGTTCTTTTAAGTGTTTTAGTGGCTCGACGGATTGAATGTTGTTGTACGGCGCATTAAGCATTTCGAGCTGCTCGGCATTCTCGATCCCTTCCAATGACGAAATTTGATTATATAGAATCTGGAGGCTCTTCAGATTGGTTAATTCGGATAAAAAACTGACTTGTTCCAGCTCGGAATCCCTAAGCGTCAAGCTTTGTAAGTTTTTCAAGTGGCCTATTGGTGAGTAATCGATATCACCAAGTCGTGACACTTCTAACTTTCTTAGATTTGAAAGCTTTTTTAAAAATGTAATATCAGTTATTCCATCTAAATTCGACTGTATATTCAACGTAATCAGGTCAGTCAGATCATTGAGCGGACTGAAATCTTCAATTCTGTTCATTTCCAAGTCCAGTTCTTCAAGCGATGGTAATTTCTTAACCGGTTCTATGTTATCAATCCGGTTGTCGGAAAGATAAAGTTTTTCCAGTTGCTTTAAATGCTGTAACGGAGACAGATCTTCGATAGCATTGTTAGATAAATGAAGTTCTTTTAATGATGTCAGATTTTCCAATGGTTCAATATTTGTAATGCGATTCTCAGGACCTTCAACAAATCTGTGTCCCTCTTTATCGGCATAACTCAAATTTAGTTTCTGCAACTTAGTTAAGTCCTTAAGCGGTTTAAGGTTATCAATCTCGTTGAAGTTGATGACCAACTCTTTTAAATTTGTCGCATACTGGAGACCTTTCAAAGTGGTTGCTTTCTGTTGGCCTTCTTTTTGAAAATCATGAGTTAGTTTTGTCAGTTGTTTCAGTTCTTTTCGGGTTGGACGGGTTTCGTCATCTTCGTATTCCATCATGTCCAACTCTCTTAAAATATCTTGTCTCAGTACATCATCTTTGATCGGTGATAGGCGTATAAAGTTGATAAAAACAATCAAAGATATAATGATGATGGCGGTCGCAACAGTGATGACAGAGATTGACATCACTGGATGTTTTCGTATCAAATCCATTCTCCTCATATGACTATTGGAGGTTTCAGATAGAAACACTCCGGTAATTGTATATATAAATCCTCAAATTTGCCTCTTTTTCCGCCTTGCCAAGAAATGAAGCCATATTAATCTAATCAATCTGTTCTTTAACATGACAAGCTTGATTTGATATCGGTAAACGCTTATTGCAGGTCTTCCATTACTTCGGATATAGACACTTTATTTAATCCCTACCTCAATATAATTGAAATATCTCCAAAATCGTCTAAACATAAATTAAAAGTAATATAAAATAGCGAGTATCTATTAAGCGAAGAAGCGTAATTCTCTCCAACATTCAATCTACCAAACTGTCATTGCTTGGAAAGACAGGGTACAATCGTGCTGAATGTATCGATATAACTTATGTTCTCTCGTCCTCCTATGTTTCACGTGAGGCAGGGTTATGTGTCGTACAACATTTTAATTATTCTCTATAAAATTCTAACCTCTTCCAATCCTTTACATCGTCATCGTTCGTATCTAATTCATCCTGAAAAACATCTTTATCAATTGGTTCTTTGAATATAATCTCAAATGAATCCAATGGTTCGCCATCCAAGAAAATAGTATTAGCGAATGTATCTTTAGCACCTGGCTCGATGTCGCCTGTTGTAAATCCATCTTCTAGTATTTCTTGCTGATTTGTTTTAATATCAGATTCCGGAATACCCATCATTCCACCATCTTCATTGGTGTTTTCACGTTCGCCCATGACATACATAAGTTTCTCATCAACTACTGGATCATGAACCAGAACCAAAGCAAACTGAACTTTGAATCCATTCTTTTCTAATGTCACCATCCCGTTTTCGTCCGATTCATCACTAGCATATCTCCCGATGATTTCCATTTCCGCCATTCCATTTTTAAATACATGATAGCTGTCGTCTGTTATAACTTCTAAAGGATCGGAAGTTAACTTACCTTCTCCCTCCGAGGTCCCATTTCTTTCCATATCATTATTTTGTGATTCCTCATTCGCATTTTTACTATCATTACTGCATGACATCAAAATAAAGCTACACACAAGAAGAATAGCTATAAGTATTGTATATTTTTTCATTTTCACTACCTCATTTATTTTTATAAATAAATATTAACATAATTCCACGTGATAACGCATGCATGATGGAGTAAAAATCCTCTCTGTTAAGGTGGCCATGGAACGAAGCGTAAATACCGTGTAGCATTTCATCACAGATAAAAATATAGGAGTCTAGCCCTTTTCTTACATTATACTATTAAAGAACCGGGAAGGATCAGAGGCGCCTCCCCGATTGATTATATTTATAAACGACACAAAAAAAGTACTAAAATCACAAAAGATCCTGCATTTCCTTTTAAACTATAATTGCAAAAGGATCATAATACTCGGCAGTCAATTTTAAATTTTTCGCTACTTGGAAGCTACCTGAATGGCCATAATAGATACCATGTCTGCTGACCGGAATAGGTCAAGATAAAGGATAATACAAGTGATGCTATGAAAAAGTAGGAACTTCACTTAACAATTAAGACCAAAAGAATTCAGACGCACCCCTCATCGTATTTAATCTTTCTCTAACTTGTCTAAACAATTACAATAATTTACGGTCCAATCACCCATGGATCGGCGCTTTTATGTATCATTATAAGATTTTCCCTAATGATATGAAGCATACTAGGATTAAAAACATCGATATATAACTTTTTTGATCTTCATTTTCTCCTGGGAAAAGTAAACGGCTTATACCAATCAAAGCAAGCGGAAAAGCGATCAAACCAATGAAAAACCAATAACCGTGTAATTTTTCGCCTACAAAAAACATACCGAGAAGAATAAGAAATCCGAATATCCTTGCCGGCCAGCTCTTCTCCTTTTCTATAAAAATCATATAAAACACCACAAATATAATAGCAAATTTTAAAATCTCGATTAAAGACATATCGCCCCACCTTTAAAATTCCTTATGAGATATCTCGCCATCCGGCTTAATAACAAATCTTATTTTCCCATTCCAATTTTCGCCATCATCTTCGCTAATATAAAGGATGACCTCTTTTGTTCCAATCTTGGGAACAGAGGTGCCGACAATTTCCTTCCATATCGGAATATTGTTCTGTATTTTATCTGTAAAATACATCGGCCCAACTCGCTCTATTACTTCCCCTTTAAAACCGGAAGGCTTAACTTTATTAATTGCTTGATCGATAGCGGCAAAACGTCCAGCCCCTAATACACCTATGCGTCCTAATATATAGGATCCATAAAAAGTTGCGGCTGTTTTCGACGTATCTGCTATATGGTAATTAATCGTTCCCATCTCAGCCCCATTGGTGTAATAAGTTAAATCCGGGTTATCCTTGAAAATAATAAAATCCCCGTCTTTATAAGTATAATGCACGGCATGGCCGTTTACTGTTGTTTTATCGGGATCAATACCTAACGCTTCATAATCGACCGTTTCCCCTCGGCTTATTTCTTTGTTACCTTCTTTCCACTCCACGATACCGGCGCCATCTTTTGCATCCTTCTCTTTCGGTTGACCACGCAATTCATTTGTTTCACTTGCTTGCATTTTATCGATATAATTCTCTTCGTCTTGTTGTTCGATCGTGGTGTTTTCTGCAATTTCCATTGGGTCAGACAATCCTAACTGATCAAACATTTTTTCCCGCTCATATTTTTTGGCAGTTTCCTTTAACACGGGAAGACCTTCCAGTGCTATGTTGTCCGCATAATCATAAAAACGAGCCTCGCCCTTTGTAGTACTTGCTCGATTCATAGTGATTTTGATATGATGTATCAAATTCTTTACTGATTCCTCTTGTTTTTGTTGTGTAAAGGCATCCAAATCATCCTGCAAATCGTTAATCGATTCAACCGCTTCTCCCTTAACTTCGTGAACATTTGCAAAATGAGGTTTCGATACGGAACTGATATCCGTTACAGCCTCAATAACTTCATCTATAGATTGCTTTTCGTCTCGCAAATCATCGTATACATCTTGGATATCCTCTTTAACGTCTTCTAAATAATAAGATTGAATACGGGCGTTTCCCCCGGAATCCACGCTCGATTCAAACGTATCTATATGAACGTTCAATTGGTTGTATAGATCATCAAACAGTTTGCTGAAAGTACTTAATAAAGTGAAATGAATATCAGAAAAATATTGCTTCGCTTGATCAGCCGCTTTTCCGGAAAAGGAACCCATATTATAAATGGCCCCTACATCATTCTTCACCGTATCTATTGACGCTTGCAACTGTTCTTTATTTTGTTTCAAATCCATTAAAAAACTTTCTAATTCTTCTCTGTCAACTTTATGCGCCATTCTTTCACCCACCTTAAATTAATATATCAAATTTGGATATTACTTCAAATAGTTTTTTGTGATCGAGATTTCTACAAGAGAACAAATTGTATGAAAATATACCTTTTATTACATTTTTCCTTTTTTTATACAACATTAATTGTAATGTTAGCCCTTTCGCTTTTGAACAATCGCGCCCGCGGGACACGATCCCGCATAACAAGCGGAGCTATCACACCGACATATCTATTAAAGGAGTTCTGATTCATATGGATTGCTAGGCTATTCCTTATCCGAAGGCCAGAATACCTCACTTCAATAAGTTGGGTAGGTTCAAATCCACACTTTATGTAAAATATTCTGCAACGCCATCCTTAAGCCATTTCGCTGTCAATGTTTCTGCACTTAACATCTCTTCTGGTGTGCCTTCAAATAGAATATGTCCGCCTTGTTTTCCTCCTCCTGGACCTAATTCTATTACCCAGTCGCTT
>DATGTS010000128.1:0-13560 GCA_035301745.1 Candidatus Avamphibacillus sp. | reverse complement strand
GGAGGAATACCCAAGTCTGGTTGAAGGGGTCGGTCTTGAAAACCGAAAGGGGTGTCAAAGCCCGCGGGGGTTCGAATCCCTCTTCCTCCTCCATTTTAAATTAGCGCATAAACATTGGAGATAATTATAAGACCGCTACCCTTAGCGGTCTTATTTTAATATATACTAAAAAAATTTAGGATAAAAATGTAAGTTTACTGATTATAGCTTCCAATTTTCCTCACTTAAAAATGTAATCCATATATATACAAAAAACAGGAGGTTTAAATATCCTCCTGCTCAATAACTGTTTGTTTCTTTTACCTTCCATCTACGTGATTGCTGAATGAAGTGACCTATTTTTTCCAAGATTGGTTCTATTGTATTTTCCTTTTTTAGCAAGTCATAATCGGAAATATTAATACGTAAAATTGGGCAAGCATTAAAATTATTGATCCACTCTTCATACCTATGATACATCTCTTCCCAGTAAGAAATTGGTGTATCTTTTTCCATTTGACGACCACGTTGCTGAATTCGGTGAATAACTTCTTCCAATGAACCTTCTAAATAAATTAGCAGGTCTGGATGTGGAAAATAAGGAGTCATCACCATTGCGTCAAATAAGTTCCGGTATGTTTCATAATCTGTTTTAGACATGGTTCCATTATCATAATGCATTTTAGCAAAAATACCTGTATCTTCATAAATGGAGCGATCTTGAATAAAACCGCCACCATATTCAAAAATCTTCTTCTGTTCTTTGAAACGTTCTGCAAGGAAGTAAATCTGTAAATGAAAACTCCATCGTTCAAAGTCTGCATAAAAACTTTCTAAGTAAGGATTGACATCTACTTTTTCAAAAGACGTTTTAAAATTGAGTGCCTCTGCTAAGGCTTTCGTCATTGTAGACTTTCCTACCCCTACTGTTCCAGCAATTGTAATAATACTATCGTTTGGGATATTGTATTTCTCTCTTAAATTCATTTATTTGTTCCCCTTTTTGCATTGTCTCATTGAATATTTTCAATTTAGTTGTAACTTGATTTAAAATCTTTTTTAAATCATCTTGATGTGTAATAAAGTCTGTTTCATCCCCATCAATGCAGATGATTGGTATATGTGGATGAACCATCTCAAAGTGATCCATGTATTCTTCATAATCTTGAGTGAGTTGTGCTAGGTAACTTGCTTGGATATTTTGTTCAATATCTCTTCCGCGTTGTCTAATTCGTTTTAAAAGAGTATCTAAACTTGCGTGTAAGTAGATGATGATATTTGGCATAATCATATCTTTTGTTAGTATGTTAAAGATCTGTTCATATTTATCAAGCTTATCCTTATCTAATGTTCTTCTTGCAAATATAAGATTTTTAAAAATATGATAATCTGCAACAACGGGATGATCCTTCTTTAAGTAATTAGATTCAATATCTTCTAATTGCTTAAATCGATTGCAAAGGAAAAACATCTCCGTCTGAAAACTCCATTCATCAATATTATCATAAAACTTATCTAGAAAAGGATTTTCCTCAACAATTTCTTTTAATAAATAAAAATTAAACTCACTTCTTAACTTTTCAGCGAGCGAGGTTTTTCCAACCCCGATTGGCCCTTCAATTGCAATAAATGGAACCTTCTGCATTTCCTTTCCTCCGTTCTGAGCAAACTAATAAGTGTTATTATCTTATCATAGAAATTTTAACGATTCATTAGTAAAAAAATTTTATTTTTTATTTTTCTTGTTGTATAATAAACATATTGTTTTTATAATCAGGTTTTTTCTATGTCGAATATATTCTTACATGAATGCCTTCGTAGCTCAGGGGATAGAGCAATGGTTTCCTAAACCATGTGTCGCAGGTTCGACTCCTGCCGAGGGCGCTAGCTATAAAAATACATCCCTATCTATCCCTTCTTCCTATTTTTAAAAACTATAATTCTTCACTACTTTCCTTTCAAAAAAGTTTAGGCTATCCTAAAAGGTAGTGTTTTTAAATACGAAAATGCTCATACTAAATGATAAATTTCTTTGATATTGAATTTTTATTCATTATCAAAGAATAGTTGAAACAAGTAAGTAAAAGGGTAGTCCATTGATAATATTTTTGATAAGCACACACTCATTTTCTATTCTACTTTATTTAAATTGGAACTTTTAAAAAATATATAGACGATTGCATCCAAGAAAGAAAGGAACATCATTATGAGTCTTACGAAGAAAATTATGATTGCTCTTATTTTAGGGGTAGTCGTTGGTATCGGCTTTACTTTTGCACCATCAGCCGCTTTTTCAGTTATTGATACGTATGTTTTAGATCCTGTTGGACAAATATTTTTGAATTTAATTATGATGATTGTTGTACCAATTGTATTTGTGTCGATTATTTTGGGTACCGCAGGAATGGGTGATCCAAAAAAGCTAGGTAAAATAGGCTTACAAACTATATCATTTTACCTTGTTACAACAGCAATTGCTCTTGTGATTGGACTTGGTGTTGGTTTCTTGCTTAAACCAGGTACTGCAGGAGTTTTTGAAGTTGATAATAATTACGAAGCACAAGAAGCACCTCCGATTATGGAAACACTTGTGAATATTATTCCAGAAAATCCACTCGAAGCATTAGCGAGCGGGGATATGTTGCAAATTATTGCGTTTGCTCTATTTATTGGTGTAGCACTTGCTATTTTAGGTAAAAAGGTAAGTGGTATTTATCAATTAGTTGAACAGGCAAATGAGATTTTTATTTATTTAGTGAATGTTATTATGAAAACGGCCCCCTATGGTGCTTTTGCTTTAATAGCATCTGCTATTGGTAATTCGGGGCTTGATGCATTGGGATCGATGGCAATGTATATGGTATCTGTTATTCTTGCATTGATTCTTCATGCTTCGATAACATATAGTTTAGCCATTAAAACGCTTGGAAAAGGAAGCCCAGTTAAATTCTTTAAAGATTTTTTTCCGGCGATGTCACTCGGATTTAGTACATCAAGTTCCAACGCGGCCCTTCCGGTTGCAATGCAGATAGCTCAAGAAAAATTAGGTGTAAAAAAATCAATAAGTAGCTTTGTTCAACCTTTAGGGTCAACAATTAACATGGATGGAACAGGGATTATGCAAGCTGTAGCTACGGTATTTATCTCTCAAGTATATGGTATCCCACTTGGTTTGACAGAAATTTTACTAATTATATTAACCGCTACACTTGCGAGTGTTGGTACAGCTGGTGTTCCAAGTGTTGGCCTAATTATGCTAGCAATGGTTCTGCAACAAGTTGGTCTACCTGTGGAAGGAATTGCACTGATCATCGGTGTCGATCGTATCCTTGATATGATTCGAACATCGGTAAATATGACCGGAGATGCAGCATGTGCGTACATTATTTCAGAAAGAGATAAAAGAAAAGGTAGTAATTAATAAATACTAGGTACTGTAAAAATCGTGCCAGGCACTGAAATATCTAACTTATTTCAGTGCCTGGCACGTTGCTTTTTTTTTTAGAATTACTATTGATAGGTTGAATCTTTTCTTCTATAAGTAACGTATACTTATATATAGAAAGTCTAAAGGATGATTGAAATGGAAGACTATGAACGAAAAGTACAGAAAGATTTATATAAATGGCGAATGGAAATTATGAAACGGCCAAGCTTATTTAATCAATTATCAAAAAAAGCACAAACAAGAATGAATAAAATGATTCCAGAAAGAGCCCATAAAATTATAACAGACAGTATGAAGAATATGGTAAAAGCCACATTGGCTGGATCAGATATGATAACAAAAAAAGACCAATCGGTTGATATGAGTCTAATGGATCAGGATGAACTTTTTAAAGAAAAATTAACATCCTACCGAAAAACAGCAGTCATAGAAGGTGCTGGGACTGGAGCAGGTGGTCTTTTTCTTGGCCTTGCTGATTTTCCTTTGCTATTATCCATTAAAATAAAATTTCTATTTGAAGCAGCGGCAATCTATGGATTTAATACAGAAATCTATGAGGAACGTCTCTTTATTTTACATGTGTTTCAATTGGCTTTTTCAAGTGATAGTAAAAAGAAAGAAATGCTTTATGTGATTGACAATTGGTGTGATGAGAAGGAAAAGCTTCTTGATATTGATTGGCGAGTGTTTCAACAGGAATACAGAGATTATATTGACTTGGTAAAATTAATGCAACTCATTCCGGGATTTGGAGCTATTGTAGGGGCATATGCCAATCATAACTTACTTGATACATTAGGTGAAACAGCAATGAATTCCTACAGAATAAGAACTTTAAAAGAAAATCTAAAAAACTAACGGAACGCTTTTTAGATTTCTCTTCTAACATGAAAATATTCATAAAAGGTAAATGAGATTGAAAAACATCTCCAAAATTAATGAAGCCCTCCAAGTTTATTCTTGTTATATTAAATAAAATACTTTAACAAAAAATCCCTCCTTAGAAAATTAAACCATTTACTAAGGAGGGATATACAATTTTTTTTAAAAAGTTTACTTTATATTGCCGAGAATCTCTTAACTTGCAATTTCTTGTGCTGGACCAAAGAATTCAAAATGAATATCTTCTTCCGCTACATTAAGTGCTTTCAAGTGACGATAGACAGCTTGCATGAATCCTTTTGGACCACAGAAGTAAAAGTCAGCATTATTACTTGGAAGTACGGAGGCAAGCCATTCTTGGTCAATATAACCTTTTTTATCATATGATCCTTCATCCTGCTCATCAGGTGAATCATAAATAGTATAAGATGTTACATTATGATTTTCTGTAATTTCTTTCACGCGTTCTTCCATCGCATGAACTTTTCCATTACGGGCAGCATGGATAAACATAACTTCCCGATTTGGATGATGTTTTATAGTTGTTTCCAACATACTCATCATTGGTGTTAATCCTACGCCACCACTGATTAATACTAGAGGACGTTCATCATCTTGATTTAAAACAAAATCACCGGCTGGTGCACTAATTGGTAAAATACTACCTTCTTTTACTTGCTCATGTAAAAAGGTAGAGACAATTCCAGCTGGATTATCACCTATAGCATCTTCACGTTTGACACTGATTCGATAATATTCTCCCCCTGGTGCACAAGATAAACTATATTGGCGTAAGTGTGTATGCGGCTCTCCTGGGATGTCCGCTTTTACAGTAATATATTGTCCTGGCTGATATAATGGGAAAGCCTCCCCATCTGCAGGCTGCAAGTAGAAGGAAGTGATAACATCACTTTCTACAACTTTTTTAACTACTTTAAAGTCACGATAGTCCACCCAGCCACCGACAGCATTTTGTGCCTTTTGATACTTTTCTTTTTCCACATTAATAAATACATTCGCGATTTCACCGTATGCTTTTTCCCATGCGTTAATTACATCATCAGTAGCAACTTCTTCACCTAATACATCTCGCATAGCTAACAATAAATGTTTTCCTACAATTGGATAATGTTCTGGTTTAATATTTAAACTGCGATGTTTTTCGGCAATAGGATCAACCGCTGGCAAAATGGCTTCTAATTGATCAATATGTTTTGCAGCTGCATATACTGCATTTGCGAGAGCATCTGCTTGATCACCTTTCCGCTGGTTCGTTTGATTAAAAATGTTTTTTAGTTCTGGATGATTTTGAAACATAAGATGATAAAAGCGACTTGTAATCTCGCTACCACGCTCTTCAAGAATAGGTACCGTTGATTTCACAATGTTAATTGTTTCAATGTCTAATTTTGTTGCCGTTTGCATAAATACTGACACTCCTTTACTTAATTTGGAAAGATTTTGTCTTAGCCCAAAACGGGGCGCTTATGCTTTTTTTAATAAACATGTATTTGAAATACATCTTTATTCTATATTTAATGTTATCATAGTTTTAATAGGGGAAACGGATGGAAATGTTACGAATTAATGACGTTTGGAGAGAAGATAATGCAACTTAAAAAGTATACAGATTATGCACTTAGAGTATTGATCTTTACAGGAACAAAATCCAGTTATAGCGAAGAGCTTGCGAGTATTAAAGAAATATCAGAGACATTCTCTATTTCTGAGCATCATTTAAGAAAAATTGTCTTTGACTTAAGTAAACAAGGATTAATCGAAACGACCAGAGGGAGATATGGTGGAATACGTCTGGCCAAAGAGCCGGGGAACATTAATGTTGGGGAAATAGTACGGGACTTGGAGCAAGATTTTTATTTACTGGAGTGTTTTGATAAAGGAAGGAATCATTGTATCCTTTCTCCTGCCTGTAAGTTGAAGTTTGCCCTCCATGAGGCACTTGAGGCATTTTTTGAGGTGCTTGATCAATATACATTAAAAGACCTTATCGTAAACGAAAATGAACTTCTGGAATTGATGGGGCTCTAATTCCAAGTTTTATTTACAATAAAATGAATAGAGCCCCAGCAAATGGAATGCTGAGGGCTCTATTCATAATTTTGTAACTGTAAAATTATCGGTTAGAAGCAACCAGTTTTGTGGGAAAGATAATCCGAGCTTCCAGTAAGCGATGCCTTTTAATTCGAATTCTTTAATGAGGTTGAATTTTGCTTGTATGGAACGGGCATCTTCAAACCATACCTCATGCTCACTTCCTTCAGAATCAAAATAATTGAAAAAGGGTGCTTGAGCAGTTTCATCAAATTGAATGGCTACATTATTTTTTCGAGCGATTGCAATGGCCTGTTGAGGACTAATCGCGCGGGCATATTCTCCTCCTTCAACAAAAGGCAATGTCCAATCATAGCCATATAAATTTTGACCAAGAATTATTTTTTCTGCAGGCATTTGTATTAAAGCATACTCAACAACCTTCAGAACTTCACTATAAGGGGAAACAGCCATTGGAGGTCCAGCACTATAGCCCCATTCATATGTCATCAATACAACAAAATCTGCAATTTCTCCATGTGCCGCGTAATCATGTGCTTCATATAGTATTCCTTGTTGTGTACTGCTTGTTTTTGGGGCAAGAGCGGTTGATAAAGTTAAGCCTGCTTGGGAAAATCGCTCTTTTGCCTTTCTTAGAAAAGAATTATAGGCTTCCCTATCATCAGGTGATAAATATTCAAAATCAAAATGTACATCTTTAAATCCACCTTGTGTTGCGGTATTAACAATATTGTCTAAAAGGTTGTTTTGTACACTTTGGACCGTTAAAATAATATGACCAAGTTCTGTGCTAAATGCCCCTTCTTCTAAATTAGTAACTACGAGAATTAGCCGTGTATTATTCCTTTGGGCAATTTCTTTAAAATTATCAAGTAATGGTGGATTTAAACTACCATCTCTGCTAACACGAAAATTAAAAGGAGCCAGGTAAGTAAGATGGGGTGTATTATTTACAGCCGCATTAATCAGTGATTGAGAAACGGTTGCCCCAGTAGGCTGGATATATCCTATGGAAGTAATCGGTGGTTTTGATTGTTCGGGAATATACAGGCGAAAACCAACTTCAAGGGGAATGTTGACGGGTATATTATTGATTTGTGCTAATTCCTGATAACTCATCCCGAACTGTTCAGCGATTGTAATTAATGTGTCCCCAGGTTGGACAAAATAAAACTGACCGACAATGGGAATAACGAGTGTCTGACCAACAACGAGTTGATTTGGCATTTCAAGTTCATTAGCGTTTATGATAGAAGATGTTGTAGATCCGTAAGCATTGGCAATATTGAATACCGTGTCCCCCTGGCGTACGATGTGAATTTGCAAAAAAATCCCTCCTCCATACATCGAATTATCTTTAAACTGTATGTAAAGAGGCTTTCATTTATTCCTTAAATGGGTTAATATTTGCTTTCATCACGGAACTCATCAAGTAAAGAGCGTAGTCGTTACCGTCTTTATTTTCTGATGCCATACAATTACTAGGAATATGCATTTTAAATTGGTACATATACGCATCTTTGGCGGTGAATAAAATACAAATATCACCAGCTATTCCAGCTATTAAAAGATGTATGCATTTAAGTTCAGTTAGTAAAGATTGAAGAGGGGTTTGGAAAAAAGCAGAATGCATCGGTTTGATAAGAAAATAATCTTGCTCATCAGGTTTAAGTGCATCAATTATTTCTTTACTGTTTCCATTCTTGCAATGTTCGATGATTTTCTTGAAATCAGCTTGCCATAACCCATAATGGTCATTAATATAAATAATAGGTAGTTTATTTTTCTTAGCAAATTGCTTGAGATGAATTAAATTAGGTAAAATATCTTTTGTATGTTTTATGAGTTTGTGCCCACCATCAAAATTAAAGGGATTAATAATATCGATAAAAAGTACAGCGGTACCTTTAAGTGGATAGGTCATTTACATTCTCCCTTCTTTGATTCCTCCTATTTAATTATTTCCTGATTACTTTTTTTCAAACGAGTGGAAAGTTGTGTGATGAAATGGATAAAGTTTTTATGGAACTTGCAATTGAAGAAGCAAAAAAGGCACGTGCAGTGAATGAAGTTCCTATTGGAGCAGTTATTGTTTATGATGGTGAAGTGATTGCGACAGGATATAATATAAGGGAAACTTCTCAAAAAACATTATCTCACGCAGAGTTGATTGCTATTCAAGAGGCAAATGAAAAAATAGGAAGTTGGCGCCTGGAAGATTGCACCCTTTACGTTACCCTTGAACCCTGTCCAATGTGTGCGGGGGCAATTGTTCAATCACGTATAAAACGAGTGGTATTTGGCGCAGTTGATCCCAAAGCCGGATGTGGAGGGACACTGATGAATTTACTTGCGTGTGAGCAGTTCAATCATCAGGTTGAGGTCACAAGTGATGTTCTTGGTGATGTCTGTGGAACCCTTTTAAAAGAATTTTTTAAATGTTTAAGGAAACAAAAAGGTAAATAAAAGTGCTAATGGATGTAAATCATTCCCAATATAATTTCGCTATTGCATTATCGAGATAAAATCTGTATAATTAATATTGTCGTGCTAGATGGGGAGGTAGCGGTGCCCTGTACTTGCAATCCGCTATAGCAAGGTCGAATTCCCGTTTGAGGACAGGCGTTTTTATGGTCTGCCCCAAGGGATTGGTGTTGACGCTTAGGTCCTACGCAACAGGAACCCATGAACCCTGTCAGGTCCGGAAGGAAGCAGCAGTAAGTGGATCTTTCTGTGTGCCGTAGGGTCACCTAGGCCGAGCCATGAAGTTGGGTAACGCATAAGGGCGTTTGTTCGAGGATGGGTGCACGGCATACATAAAAGTGTTGAACTGTATCAAAGTTTATGAAAAACTTTGATACAGTTTTTTATTTCATAATAGAGTACTAAGGGTGGAATATCTTCATACTACTATGTAATTCCTGCCGTAATTTGCAAATCATCTTAATTCCTTCTTTTAGGTTCACATTCATTCTTAAAATCGGTATAATTAAATAGAAATCATAAAGGGGACTCTATATTATGAGCTATCAAGCATTATACCGCAAATGGCGTCCAAAAATATTCGAAGACGTTGTCGGACAAACACATATCACACGTACATTACAAAACGCTATCATAGAGGAAAAATTTTCCCATGCGTATCTTTTTTCTGGCCCACGTGGAACAGGAAAAACGAGTGCTGCAAAAATCTTTGCTAAAACGATTAACTGCAGGTCTGCACCAACGAAAGAACCATGTAATGAGTGTGATGCATGTATTGGTATTCAAAATGGTACTATATCTGACGTCATTGAAATTGATGCGGCATCTAATACAAGTGTGGATGATATCCGTGAAATCCGTGATAAAGTTAAATATGCATCAAGCGTAGTACCTTATAAGGTGTATATCATTGATGAAGTTCACATGATTTCCACGAGTGCCTTTAATGCACTGTTGAAAACATTGGAAGAGCCTCCCCAGCATGTTGTGTTTATTTTAGCAACAACGGAACCACATAAAATACCTTTAACAATTATATCAAGGTGTCAGCGATTTGATTTTAAACCAATATCGGGTAAAGCCATCGTTGATCGTATGCAAGCCATTGTGGAAAAGGAAGAGGTATTTGTTTCACGTGAAGCATTGGAAGCTGTTTCTTTAGCAGCTGAAGGTGGGATGCGTGATGCACTAAGTATTCTTGATCAAGCAATTTCTTATAGTGATGAATCGATTGAACTATCAGATGTGCTTGCCGTAACAGGTGGTGTCTCTCAGGGGATTTTAACTGATATTGTTAAAGGAATGTATAGAAAAAATATCAAAGAAACTTTAAACTCATTAGATGAGTTAATTCAAAATGGGAAAGATCCAGGTCGATTTGTTTATGACCTTATCTATTTTCTCAGAGATGTGTTACTCTATAAAAGTGATGCCTCACTGGAAGATATCCTTGAAAGAGCAACTGTTGATGAGGCATTCAGGGAACTGGCAAAAGAAGTAACAGAGTCTTGGATTCAAGAAGCCATTATGCGATTAAATCAATGTCAGCAAGAAATAAAATGGACGAATAATCCAAAAGTATTTATTGAAATTGCAATTATTACGATTACAAATCGCTATCAACAAGAAACAAATACAAATCCTATAGAAGAAGAAACAATTTCTCGATTAACAACGAAATTATCTCATTTAGAAAAGGAATTAGAAAAACTGAAGAAAGCACCTGCGAGTTCAAGGGATGATACAGCCCCAAAACAGCAACCGAGAAGACAATCATCCCGATCAGTGAAAAACAGTTACAAAATTCCATTTGAGAGAATACGAAATGTGTTAAGTGAAGCACAAAAAGAAGCTTTAAAACAAGTACAATCAAATTGGGCATCCTTTTTAAATAAGTTGAAGACGATGAATGCTCCAGCACATGCTACCATTCAAGATAGTAAGCCAGCGGCTGCTTCTGATGATACCGTTGTGGTTGCTTTTAAATATGAGATTCATTGTTCTTTATTCCTCGATAATCAGGATGTGATTGAGTCTGTTTTAGCAGGTGTGATGAATAAAGAATTAACGATTATTGCTATCCCAATCAACGACTGGAAAGAATTGCGACAAGAATATGTGAAAAGTCAAGAACAATCGATCCAAGCAAAAGAGCCAAAATATGATCCATTAGTTGAAAAGGCTAGAGAACTCGTTGGGGATGATTTAATCGAAATTCACGATTAAGTGATATAGAAAGTTAATGATAAAACTAAATTATTATTAGGAGGCGTTTGATATGAAAGGTAATATGAATAATATGATGAGGCAAATGCAGAAAATGCAAAAAAAAATGTTGAAAGCCCAAGATGAACTTCATGAAATGGTGTTTGAAGCATCTGCAGGTGGTGGTGTTGTTACAGTAACAGCAAATGGTAAAAAAGAAATAACAGATGTGAAAATTGAAGAAGATGTTGTTGATCCAGATGACGTAGAAATGCTACAAGACCTTATTATCGCTGCTACGAACGATGTATTAAATCAAGTTGATGAAAAGACAAATGAAACAATGGGTCAATTTACTAAAGGGATGAACTTGCCAGGAGGCATGTTCTAGGAGGCTCTTTTTAATGTACTATCCAGAACCTATATCAAAACTGATTGACAGCTTTACAAAATTGCCAGGGATTGGGCCTAAAACGGCTGTTCGACTGGCATTTTTTGTTTTAAATATGAATGATGATGATGTATTGGAATTTGCTCAATCTCTTGTTAACGCAAAACGGGAACTATCTCACTGCTCTATTTGTGGGCATATTACAGATCAAGATCCATGTGCAATCTGTGAGGATACGTCAAGGGATAATGCTATTATTTGTGTTGTACAAGATCCAAAAGACGTCATCGCAATGGAAAAAATGAAAGAATTTAATGGGAAATATCATGTTCTGCATGGTGCCATTTCTCCAATGGACGGAATTGGGCCGGAAGATATTAATGTTCCTGAATTATTAAATCGTTTAAAAGACGAAGAAGTGAAGGAATTAATCTTAGCAACGAATCCAAATATTGAAGGGGAAGCAACTGCAATGTATATTTCACGTCTTGTTAAACCATCAGGCATTCGAACGACTCGAATAGCGCATGGATTACCTGTTGGCGGAGATTTGGAATATGCGGATGAAGTTACATTATCTAAGGCATTAGAGGGAAGAAGAGAACTGTAGAATTTAGGTGACATGATGGCCAAAAAGATAAAGAAAAAGGATATTGATCAGGAATTGCTAGATGCTTTATTTACAGTAGAGCATGAATGGAAACAGGTTAGATCGATTGTCGATAAAAGTATTGAGCCAACGATGAGTGGGAAATATTGGGAAGCAGTATCCCAAGCAAAATATCTATATTTATTACGCGAAGTAAGGCGTCGTAACCTGAGTGCGATGGAGTATGTCCTAAAATAATAGTAGATTAATATAAACATAGAAATGCTATATTTACCTTTATGTCCTTCAAGTGAATCGGGTAATATTGGTTTCAGTTCTTTTTTTGCTTGTCCTGTCATATGTACTAAGTAAGGGTGAGAAAAAAGGAGTTGATTTGATGTGAGCTCAACTTTGGTTATTTCTGTCATGGTTGGATTAATAATATTACTCTTATTTGTTGGGGCACCTGTAAAACCAATGCGTTTTATTGCCAATAGCACAGTGAAGTTAGGAATTGGTGTTTTATTTTTATTTTTCCTTAATGTTTTTGGTGGCGCAATTGGACTGCATGTGCCTATTAATCTTTTTACTGTGTTCGTCTCAGGTTTCTTAGGGCTATTCGGTGTTGCTTCTCTTGCTTCCATCCATTTATTTATCATATGAAACTTATTTAAAAGTTTCAAAGTTTTATTGTATAAAATCCGTTAGATGTGGTCAGACTATTATCTAACGGAGGTGCTGTCATGAAAGAACCTATTTTCAGAGAAAGATGCGGTATTTGTGAAGAAGATAAAGGCAAGGGTATTCATTTGTACAATCTGTTTATTTGTACAGAATGTGAATACAATATGATTCATACCGAGCCACGAGAAGAAAAATATAATTATTACCTACAAAAATTAAAAAATATTAATCAACCAACATTATATTCGTAGAAAATACTCTCTAGTCTTTGCCCCCATTGCAAAGGCTTTTTTTATTTAAAGATCACTAAACCCTCACAGGGTGATCAGAGGGTAAAATTAACAAAAAGTCCCTGGGGGAATTGGAGAAGATAGACATACACTGTATAAAACTAGAACATAAATCTTCAAAGCATCATTTATTACTGCGTATTTGATGTAAAATGCGACATAGTATTAGAGCTTTCCTTCTATCCTTTTAAAGATGAACGGTAAACTACTGTTACGGAAAAAACACTACGCGCATCCAGAGGCGGCTGATGAGCCTCCGAATGCTACCGCATTTCGGGGTCTCATCAGCCTTTCGCTCCACAGGACAAGGAAGGCTACGGCAGCGACTCATCGCACGAAGAAAATGTGTTTTTCATTTTCGAGGAGTCTCCGTGTTTTTTTCCTTCGCTTAGTGTGGGTTTTCTTTTCGTGAAAGCATATAACTGCTATTATGATTTCCCTTAGAAGAGCAACTAAATATGCTTTTCGGTGAGATAAGCAATTATTAATGTAGTTATTTCTTAGTTTTCACCATATTGCACCTGCTACTGTTTAG
>DATGTS010000127.1:0-24063 GCA_035301745.1 Candidatus Avamphibacillus sp. | reverse complement strand
TTCACAAGTGTATATACTTTATGAAGAAGAGGATATATAATAAGAATGAACCAAAACCAATATGAGGAGTGAGTGTTATGTCAACAACCATTTTTCAATCACCAAGCAAATACATTCAAGGAAAAGATGAACTAAATAATATTGGTAAACATGTGAAAACTATTGGTAAAAAAACACTTATCTTATCGGATGACGTCGTTTGGAACATTACAGGAGATACAATTATTCGTAGTCTGGAAAATGAAAAAGTAGAATATCACTACGTTGAGTTTAAAGGGGAAGCTTCACTTAGCGAGATAAATCGAGTTGTCGAGGAAGGAAAAACTCATA
This sequence comes from Candidatus Avamphibacillus sp., assembly GCA_035301745.1. Classification (GTDB taxonomy): domain Bacteria; phylum Bacillota; class Bacilli; order Bacillales; family Amphibacillaceae; genus MSJ-26. Next base: position 23,733 of record DATGTS010000127.1, on the reverse strand, counting down.
ACGTGGATTTTGTTATGGGAGTTGGCGGTGGAAAAACCCTTGATTCAGCCAAGGCTATTGCTGATGAACTTGAAGTAGGGGTTGTAGTTGTACCGACAACAGCCTCAACGGATGCTCCAACTAGTGCTTTATCCGTTATTTATAGTGATGAAGGTGTATTTGAATCCTATAAATTTTATAATAAAAACCCAGATCTGGTTCTTATCGATACAGCAGTAGTGGCGAAAGCACCGTCACGCTTCTTTTCTTCAGGAATTGCTGATGCAATGGCAACCTGGGTTGAAGCAAGAGCAACGATTAAAAGTGGTGGAACAACGATGGCAGGTGGAAAACCGAGCATAGCAGCTGAAGCCATTGCTAAAAAGTGTGAAGAAACATTGATGAACTATGGTATTCCCGCTTATAGAGCTGTAGAGCAAGGAATCGTGACGAAACATGTTGAAGCGATTGTTGAAGCAAATACATTATTGTCTGGCCTTGGATTTGAGACTGGTGGATTGGCAGGTGCTCATGCGATTCATAATGGATTCACCGTTTTAGAAGGAGATATTCACCATTTAACACACGGGGAAAAAGTTGCATACGGCACATTAGTTCAATTAATGTTAGAGCTTCACCCAGAAGCTGAACTTAAAAAGTATATTTCGTTTTATAGAGAACTTAACTTACCAACCACTTTAAAAGAGATGCATTTAGAAGATGTTACATTTAAGGAACTAGTCAAAGTTGGTGAAGCTGCTACCCAAGAAGGTGAAACGATGGGTAATTTATCACCAGACATTACCCCAGAAGACGTAGCAAATGCTATTGTTGCTGTTGATCAATTTAGTACAAGTATGAGCTAATCACTTGTGAATTACGCAGTGACGAATATAACTTGCCGCAATAATTCAAAAACTTAGTAGCTGGTTTGATAGTTACCATTTTAACCGTCTAACTCCATCGCTGCAGGAGAAGGCGGTTTTTTCATGGGAGAAAATTATTGTGGGAAACACTTTGTACATAGTCATCAAGCCACTCTTCCATCCCAGTCTCTTTCACCTGTTAATGCCTACCCAGAGAGTAATCTTTGTGTTAAGGTAGTATCAACATGATTATATATTTTAATTATTGACAGGGGAAGAAAGGTTATGAAAACAGCTACTAGTTTACGTTCAGAACGATTTGAAATAGCATTTAATAAAATACATCTTGAACTAAAGAAAATGGTCCACAATGAAAAACCTCATTTTCGGAATCTCGTTTATAAAGGGGCAAAGAAATTTTCGCTTATTAAAACGTATCAAGAAGAACTGCACCAATTTGCTAGGCTTAGAAACGCCATTGTTCATAATAAATATGATATAGGTCAGTATATTGCGGAGCCTCATGCTGAAACAGTGAAGCGGATTGAAGATATTTGTGGGATATTTACGAAACCCAATAATGCACTTTCCATCGCAACGGAACAAGTTATTACATATAATTATGAAGATCCGCTTGATAAGTTTATTCAAGGGATTCATAAGCATTCCTATTCTCAATATCCCATTTATCGAGATGGTTATTGTATTGGTCTGTTGACAGCAAAAGCGATTGTACGTTGGATGGCATCTCACACGTTTAATAATAAAGTAGATTTTGCTGAGGCAAAAGTGGGGGATATGTTTAACTTTGATGAAAAGCACCCGATTGAATTTGTTTCAAAGGATGCTAATATTTTCGAAGTTGAGGAGATCTTTGCTGATGCCCATATGAACAAACAAGATTTAGAATGTGTAGTCATTACTGAAAATGGGAAAAGAAATAAAAAACCATTAGGCGTAATTACACCTTGGGATTTGATTGAGATTGATTATGTGTAGAGAGAGAAGATGCTTAACCTAAGTCTGACCTTCGTATCCCAACTCACGCAACTCTTCCCCTCTCGAGACGATTTTTTTAACGAAATATTCATAAAACATAATCATTGACAATACTATGAGCATATCATAATATAAAGGTACTCTACTGTGTCGACAATCGACACATGTAGAAAACCTGAATGAATTTAAAATCCACGTAACATGTTTAACTACACAACAACTCATCATTTTACACATTTGTTAGCGCCATCACTCAACTTCATTTGATTACTCATGTCATGAAATTACGAATAAAATATCAAATTTACATTACGAGAAAAACCATTCATTTTATAAAAATTAATTCAAGCATTAGATTAGGAAAAATACCTATCCATTTAGAAAAATATAAAAGAAAGCGCTAACAAAAAATGTTGAAGGGAGGCACATTTTATTAGAATCTAAATTTTACATGAAGGGATGGGATGGACTTGTTAGCATTTCCTGTTTCTGAATATCAAGAAAGATTAGGGAAAACAAAGGAACGTATGAATAAGGCCGGAATTGATGTGCTATTATTAACAGATCCTGCGAATATGAATTATTTAACCGGCTATGATGCATGGTCATTTTATGTTCATCAAATGGTTATTGTGATGCTTGATGAGGAGCAACCTTACTGGATTGGTAGGGGAATGGACGCGAAGGCAGCGAGATATACAACCTGGTTAGATGATTATCATATTTATCCTTATGCGGATGACTATGTTCAATCTGAAACGAAACATCCAATGGATTTTGTTGCTGATTTTTTAAAGGCTCGCAAAAGTGATACGAAATCGATTGCAATGGAATTAGATGCTTATTATTTTACTGCAAAGTCTTATATGCAATTAATGTATAATTTACCTAATGCAACCTTAAAAGATGGAACCAACTTGGTTAATTGGGTTCGAATTATTAAATCAGATCAAGAAATTGAGTATATGAAAAAAGCTGGTGAAATTGCGGAAAATGCGATGCAAATGGCTTTTGATACGATTAATGTAGGTGTTCGGCAGTGTGATGTAGCCGCTAATATTATGCAAACTCAAATTAGAGGCACAGACCAGTTTGGCGGTGATTATCCATCGATTGTTCCATTTTTACCAACGGGTGATAAAACAGATGCCTGTCATCTTACTTGGTCTGAGGATGTGTTTAACCAGGGAGACCCTGTCATCATTGAACTCGGTGGGTGCTATAAACGTTATCATGTACCTTTAGCAAGAACCGTTGTCGTTGATATGCCTGATGAAAATTTAAGTGAGTTATCTAAGATTGTAAAAGAAGGTATTAATGCAGCACTTGATATCGTGCGTCCTGGAGTAGCGTGTGAGGAAGTGGAGATGGCTTGGCGAAATGTGATTGAACGACACGGTCTTGTAAAAGAATCGCGAATTGGTTATTCCATGGGACTTAACTATCCACCTGACTGGGGAGAACATACTGCCAGTTTACGCCCAGGCGATCGTACTGTGTTAGAGCCAAATATGACCTTTCATATGATACCAGGTATTTGGCTGGATGCTGTAGGCATCGAAATTAGTGAGTCTTTTCAAGTAACTGAATCTGGCTGTGAGTTATTTACTCATTTTCCACAAGAACTTTACGTTAAACCAAATATTCGGTTAGCGTAAATAAAAAGTGTTAATGGAGTTGACTATGGATACGTCATATGACAAAAATTCATGTTAAAAAGACCGCCTAAACGGTGCAAAAGTGCGCACGTCCGGCGGTCTTTTGTATTTTTAATTCTGGAAAATTACCTTTGTTATTTTTGCCATACACCCTGATCAATCAAGTTTGGTGGTTTTACTCCATTTAAACCTGCTTCCATGTTTTTAGCGGCTAGTTCAGACATTTTTAGTTCTGTTTCATGTGTTGATGAGCCGACATGTGGTGTGGTGACGACATTTTTCATGTTTAATAATGGGTTATCAGGTTGGACGGGTTCTTGTTCAAACACATCTAATCCTGCTGCAGCAATTTCTCCTTCTTGCAATGCTTCAATCAATTCTTTTTCCACAATCGTCTTACCGCGTGAGCCGTTAATAAAGATGGCGGATCTTTTCATCAGCTCAAATTCCCTTTTGCCAATCATTCCTTCCGTTTCAGGTGTTAATGGGGTCATCAGACAAACAAAATCCGCTTTTTTTAACAATTCATCTAATTCAAGGTAAGTTGCATTATATTCTTTTTCAGCCTCCGGTTTTCTAGAACGATTATGATATAAAATTTTCATGTCAAACCCAAAGTGAGCCCGTTTGGCAATCGCTTGGCCAATTCTCCCCATCCCGATAATACCTAATGTTTTATGGTGTACATCTGTCCCGTAATATTCGGATCCTGCTACAACTGTTTTCCAATTACCAGACTTCACTAATTGGTCTAATTCTGGAATACGGCGCGCTGTTGCCATTAAAATACCAAATATGGTATCAGCAACTGTATCATCGAGAACACCTGGTGTATTGGTTGCTAAAATACCTCGTTTCGTTAATTCCTCAATATCCAAATTATTATATCCGACAGATACATTGCTGACGACTTTTAATTGTGGTGCATGGTCCAAAAGTTCTTTATCGACCTGTAGCTCTAACCCCATAATTCCATCAGCATCTTTTAAATGATGAAGGAAATCAGGATCTGTTTTTGGATCAACATCTTTAAAAAAATGTACATCATATGTTTTTTCAAGTCGCTCGAGAACAGGTTTTTCCAAACGATTATATACGATAATTTTTTTCATAAACATGCTCCCCCTTATCATAAACTGCTCTAATCTTAAAATAGCGATACTTCCTTCATAAGTCAATGTAATGTGTTGTTCTTTTTAAAAAGTTAAATTGTATTGACAATTCTAAAATTAAGCGTTACGATGAAAGTGACCAATTGTCGACAATCAACATTAAAATTTAATCCAAGAAATCATCATTATATTAAAAGCTTAATACAAAGAAAGTGAGGCATAATGATGGCACAAGAACAAATGATTGTGCAAAAACCACTGAGTGAATTAATTGCAGATGAACTAAAGCGAAGAATTTGGAATAAAGAACTTGAATTTGGCGAACGTTTATTGGAAACAGAACTTGCTGAAGTCTATGATGTTAGCCGTAGCACAATCCGTGAAGCACTACGAATTCTCGAAAGTGAAGAACTGATTATAAGTAAAGCACGTAAAGGAACGTATGTTGCTACGTTTACAGAAAAAGACTTACAGGAGATTAATGAACTAAGAATCTTAATTGAAGCACGTGCATTTTTGCAAGCGTTACCAAAATTAGATGAAACTCATTTGCAAGCATTAGAAAAAATTACAGAACAAATGAAACAAAGCGTTGAGAAAAAAGATTGGAATGAATTGTTTGATTTAGATATGCAGTTTCATAACTATGTGATGAATCTTAGTGATAATTCTCGTATTCTAAAAATATATAATTCACTTCAAGTACAAATACGAACAGCTCTTATGCATCTTGATCAATATTACTCAAGTTTTGATGCTTTCTACGGGGAACATCAAGAGTTACTTGATGCGTTAAAATCAAAGGATGAAAATCTTGTGAAGGAAAAGGTAACAAATCACATCGGGTATGTAGAAGAAAAACTTCTTTAATGTATATCATATAAATTTTTATCATAGAAAGTATAGATGAGGGTGAAGGAAAATATTTAAGGAGGCGTGCAAATGAAAAAGTATGCAAACGTTCAAACGGAACTTCCAGGACCAAAGGCAAAGGAGTTGTTAAAGAGACGTCATGACATCGTCCCTGATGCAGTCAGTTATGGGGTGCCGACATTTGTCTCATCTGCAAAAGGGGCACTGCTAAATGATGTTGATGGAAACACATTTATCGATTTCGCTGGAGCCATCGGTACGATTAATGCAGGTCACAGTCATGAAACTGTAACTGAAGCACTACATGATCAAATTGATAAATATATTCATACAGGATTTAACGTGATGATGTATGATCCCTATATCGAATTTGCAGAAAAAGTTGCCGACCTCGCACCAGGAACATTTGATAAAAAAGTGATGTTTTTAAATAGTGGGGCAGAAGCGATTGAAAATGCAATTAAAATTGCTCGTAAATATACAAAGCGTCAAGCAGTCGTATCATTTTCTGGAGGATTCCACGGACGGACATTAATGACCATGTCGTTAACTGGAAAAATAAAACCATATAAATATGAGTATGGCCCATTTGCTCCAGAAGTTTACAAGGCTCCATATCCTTATGCTTACCGGAGACCAAAGTCAATGAGTGAAGAAGAATATACGAAGTTTATATTGGAACAATTAGAGGAATTCTTTATTACAGAGGTTGATCCAAGTTTAATTGCAGCAATCGTAATGGAACCTGTTCAAGGGGAAAGCGGCTTTATTATACCAGATCCTGCGTTTGTTCAGGGTGTTTATGAGCAATGTAAGAAACATGGCATTCTATTTATTGCTGATGAAATTCAAACTGGTTTTGGAAGGACAGGAAAATATTTTGCGGTCGATCACTTAGGCATTGAACCAGATCTGATAACCATTTCCAAATCCATGGGAGCAGGTCTGCCGATTAGTGGTGTTATCGGTAAAAAAGAGATTATGGATGCGGCAGGTGCAGGTGAACTTGGTGGAACGTATTGTGGAAGTCCACTTGGCTGTCGTGCAGGTCTCGCCGTGTTAGAAGTAATGGAAAAGGAAAGATTGAATGAACGTGCTGTTCATATTGGTGAAAAAGTCATGGAAAAATTTAAAGAGTTATACAATCGATTTGATGAAATAGGTGATTATAGGGGACTTGGAGCCATGTGTGCACTTGAGTTTGTGAAAGACCGCAACACGAAAGAGCCCGATAAACCCCTAAGTGACTCCATTTTAAAAGAAGCACACAGGCGTGGACTTATCACTTTAAAAGCAGGGCTTTATGACAATGTGATTCGCCTGCTCATGCCACTTGTTATTACAGATAAGCAATTAGATGAAGGATTAACTATCTTAGAAGAATCAATGGAAGCGGTAATTACAAAAGAAGTTAAAACAGCCAGTAAGTAGTCTCTTGAATGGAAACAGATGATGGAGGAGTGGTGATCGATGAAACATTATTTAATGTATATTAATGGAGAATGGATTGGTGAAAAATTTGCTAAGGCAACAGTCATTAACCCAGCAAACGAGGAAGAAGTAGGAACGGTTCCGGTAGGCGGTAAGAAAGAGACTACAGAAGCGATTGATGCCGCTCATAAGGCTTTTCAAACATGGTCAAAGACGACTGCATATGAGCGAGCGGATTATTTGCATAAATTTTATCAACTAATGCTAGATAATAAAGAAGATCTTGCACAAACGATGACCGTTGAGATGGGTAAACCGATTAACGAATCTAGAGGAGAAGTGGAGTACGCAGCTTCTTTTATTAAATGGTTCGCTGAAGAAGGAAAACGTGTTTATGGAGAGACGATACCAGCCCATGTTGATGGGAAACGGCTTCAAGTATGGAAAAAACCAGTAGGTGTCGTTGCAGCGATTACTCCATGGAACTTTCCAGCTGCGATGCTTACACGGAAAATGGGGCCTGCGCTTGCAGCAGGTTGTACCGTTGTTGTGAAGCCATCCAGTGACAGCCCAATTACTGCAGTTAAACTCATGGAACTTTGTGAGAAAGCTGGTTTTCCAAAAGGAGTAGTGAACCTAGTGACAGGACCATCTTCTGAAGTTGGAGAAGTGATGATGGAAAGTAAAAAGGTGCGTAAAGTCACTTTCACCGGATCAACAGAAGTTGGGAAAAAATTGATTGAACAAAGTGCAAGCACTGTGAAAAATTTATCCCTTGAACTTGGCGGGCATGCACCGCTAATTGTTTTGGATGATGCAGATGTTGACGTAGCGGTTGAAGGCGTGATGGCTTCTAAATTCCGTAACGCGGGGCAAACTTGTATTTGTGCAAACCGTGTCTATGTTCAATCAGGTATTTACGATGAATTTGTAGAGAAATTTTCATCCGCAGTAACGAAATTAAATGTAGGTAATGGACTGAAAGAAGATGTCGATATCGGTCCACTCATTAATGATCAAGGCCTCCAAAAAGTGAAAGAACATGTTGAGGATGCAGTGAAGAAGGGTGCAAACGTTGTTGTTGGTGGAAAAACACTTGAAAAAGACGGTGGAGTTTATTATGAGCCAACGGTTTTGAAAGATGTAAACACATCAATGGTTATGATGAAGGAAGAAACATTTGGCCCAGTAGCTCCCGTTCAAAAGGTAGAATCAGCTGAAGAAGCAGCGATGCTTGCCAATGATACAGAATACGGTTTAGCGGCATATGTTTTCACAGAAAATGTTGCTCGTGGTATGGAACTCATCGAACAGCTTGATTACGGCATTGTCGGCTGGAATGACGGTGCACCATCCGCAGCCCAAGTACCTTTCGGAGGATTTAAAGAAAGCGGAATCGGCCGAGAAGGTGGCCATGAAGGAATCGAAGCGTTTGTTGAGTCACAGTATGTTTCCATAGGTATGAAATAACCCATGAGCATGATAGGGTGAATATGTCACCTGAGACATCTTCACCCTAATAAATTTAAATCGAAGTCAATAAACTGCGCAACACCATTTTGAGATCTTACACAAATAACCATTCTAAGCATACTATCCTTTTTCTGGTATCGAAAATAAATTTTTCCTCACCCCCTAATGATCATCGCCAAAAGCTTGAATAATTTTGAAAAGAGAATGCAACGGCATGAAAATCAAGAATATACATTAACCAAAAATCATTATCGCAATAAAAAATAGTAAACTATGATGTTAATCGAATCGTGAGTAAAAAAACTTATATAATTCACCTGGATTGCAATTTCATCAAGGACATGATGAGTGAAGCAGATTTATGTTCCTTTTGATGAATAATCGACCCTAGATAGGTAAGATAAAAGCGTTTTATTTACCCTATGCATGTGATATTCCTTTTGGTAGGTAAAATAAAGCTAAAATCTATTTAAATTGTGTATGAATACTTATCTAAGCATAATAAATCAACTTTGGCCTTGGCTTAAGACGGGATACGGGAGATACGGAATGTGGTGGTTTGCAGTAAAGAATTTTTAGGAGCCCTAATGACTAAATATCGATATTAGAAAGAACGATAACTTTAAAGTAAGAAGAAAGGATGAGATGTGATGAGCTATATGCTTTTTAATAATGAAATTGTTGAGCGCGAGAAATGTGTAGATATTGAGGATCGCGGATATCAATTTGGGGATGGAGTATATGAAGTCGTTGGAGTGTATAGTGGGCAACCAATGCTTATGGATGAACACTTAGAACGGTTAGAACGAAGCGCAAATAAAATTCAGTTGCAACTTCCATATACCATGCCTGAATTAAAACGCCAACTAAAAAAGTTAGCTCAATTAAATAATCTGAATGAAGGCATTATTTATTTACAAGTTTCAAGAGGGGCAAGCCCCCGTTGGCATGAATTCCCTGAAGCAAGTGTACCTGCTGTAACGGTTGCCTACACTCGTGAAGAAGAGAGAATGACCGAGGTGGAAGATCAAGGCGAGAAAGCAATTCTAGAAGAAGACATTCGCTGGCTTCGCTGTGATATTAAGTCATTGAATTTACTCCCTAACGTATTAGCGAAGCAGAGAGCAGTAGAAAACGATGCTGTTGAAGCAATATTACATCGAGGGGATATTGTAACGGAAGCAAGTTCATCCAACGTCTTTATCGTAAAAAATAAAACGATTTATACCCATCCAGCGAACAATTATATTTTAAACGGAATTACACGTCAAAAAGTACTTAAGCTTTGCAATGAATTAAATCTTAATGTAGTAAAAGAAACATATACGGTAGAGGAGTTACTTGCAGCAGATGAAGTTTTTGTAACTGCAACAAAATCAGATATCATCCCAATCACAAAAATTGATGACCTCACCATTGGAAGCGGTACCCCAGGACCAATCACCCACCAAATTTTAAAAGAGTTCCGCAAGTTTATCGTAGACGTTGAAAATAAAGTTCATTCTTAGATGGTAGATTCATAGAAGATTAGATTCGGCTCGTATCGTCGGGGTGGAAAATAGAAGTGATTCGCTATTTGTGGTAATTGGAAGATTAACTTTATCATTTTTTTGTAGACATTAATATTTTCTACTGGACAATGATCAAAAATTTAATGGGTTCGTTGACTCGACTGGGGGGCTGTTAATGGCAAAGAAACTAGCTTGGTCAGCTACACGTCCAACCATTGCAACGATTGATTTAAATGCCTTTCAACGGAATGTACGAACGTTGAAAGAGCACGCAGAAAGTGATCTTTTTCTAGCTGTCATTAAAACAAATGCCTATGGTCATGGACTTGTACCGATTGCGGAGGCTGCACTTGGGGCAGGCGCAGATCGTCTAGGAATCACAACATTAGAGGAAGGAATTATATTGCGTGAAAATGGTATTGATGTTCCACTCCTTTTATTAAGTGATAGCTTTGAAGGGCAAGTCAAAGATATTATTACCTATCAGTTAACAGCATCGATATCATCTGTTCGTCTCGCGAAAAAATTTAGTGAAGAAGCAGTGAAGCAAAATCAGCTCGCACGTCTTCATTTAAAAATAGACACTGGTCTCCATCGTTTTGGTGTTCAGCCTAACGAAGCATTAGCTTTTTGTGAGGAATGTTATGATTTACCGGGGCTTCATTGGGAAGGGATTTTTACTCATTTTTCCGATGCAGATGAAGGAAACTGGAATAAAACGGAAAAACAATTCGCCCTATTTGGTGATGTTATTTCCATGATTAAAGGACATGGATTTATTTTTCCGATTAGGCATGCCGCTGGATCAACTGTGACGATTGAACGAGCTGAGATGCATCTTGACTTGGTTCGACCTGGTATTGCTTTATTTGGCTATCATCCATCCCCAGTACAAAAGGATATTTTACCTTTAACACCAGTTATGCAGTTATCGACCAATATTTTAACAATCCAAGAGGTGCCTGCTGAAACCACAGTTGGTTACGGTGGGAATTATGTGACAAAAAAAGATGAACGGCTTGCGATTTTACCAATTGGTCTAGGGGATGGTTTTAGTCGCGCTCTTTCAAATAAAGGTCAAGTACTCGTAGGAGGAAAGCGGGCAAAGATTGTTGGTAATATTTCCTTGGATCAGACGATTATTGATGTAACACATATATCTGACGTGAAAGAGGGAGATACCGTTGTTTTAATTGGAAAATTGGGAGATGATGAAATCACAGCAGAAGAAATTGCAGATTGGATGGGGAGTATTGTTGATGAAGTTTTAGCTTGTTTTACAGAACGAATTCCACGGGTATATGTATAGATTTAGATGAAGTAATTGGTCTTTGATGAGGGGGAAAATTCGTGAAAAACTATAAAATTGCAGTCATACCAGGAGATGGTATTGGACCAGAAGTCGTGAAAGAAGGAATTAAAATTTTAAAAACCGTTGAAAAGATGGATCCGGATTTATCTTTTACCCTAACCGAATTTCCATGGGGATGTGAGTATTACCTAAGATATGGAAAAATGATGGAGGAAAACGGAATCGAACAGCTCCGCAACATGGATGCTATTTACCTTGGGGCAGTTGGCTATCCAGGGGTGCCTGACCATATTTCACTCTGGGATTTATTGTTAAAAATTCGTAAATCTTTTCACCAATATGTTAACTTACGCCCTGTTCAACTTTTAGATGATTCTTTAACACCACTGAAAGGGAAAAAGGAAAAAGATATTGATATGCTTATCATTCGGGAAAACAGTGAAGGGGAGTATGCAGGTGCAGGCGATCGGCTTTTTCAAGGGACATCTGAGGAAGTAGCCCTGCAAACAGGAGTTTTTTCACGAAAAGGAACGGAACGAATTATTCGCTATGCTTTTGAAGAGGCAAAACGTACGAATCGAACACTAACAAGTATTAGTAAAGGAAATGCACTTAATTATTCTATGGTTTTTTGGGATGAAGTTTTTGAAGAAGTCGCTCGGGAATACCCTGATGTTAAGACATATTCCTACCTTGTCGATGCGGCAAGTCTTTATTTTGTGACCGATCCCGAGCGGTTTGAAGTTGTTGTTACTTCTAATTTATTCGGTGATATTGTTACTGATATCGGTGCAGGTATCACTGGGGGAATGGGGCTTGCAACCGGGGCAAATATTAATCCAGAACGAGAATATCCTTCGATGTTTGAACCTGTTCATGGGTCAGCACCAGATATCGCCGGAAAAGGACTCGCAAATCCACTGGCTGCTTTTTGGTCTGTCAGTCAGATGCTTGATTTCTTCAGGGAAGAAGACTGGGGATCCGCCGTATTATCAACCATTCGGAAAATCGTTAAGCAACCTGAGAAGTTGACGCCTGATATGGGCGGAAATTGTTCAACGAGTGAGGTTGGCGATTACTTTTTAGAATTGCTTGAGAAGAATGAAAGTAAAGGGAAAAATTTCATTTAAGAACTTTACCGCTTGTTCTTATAGGTGATATAAGCTGACACTTTGTTGTGTCAGCTTTTTCTAATTGAAAACACATAATATTTTTCTATGAAAATAGTTTATCACGGATATGATTCAACTGTGATAATGGGTCTTGCGGTAGTAAATAGTTGAATCCGCTAATGAGTTGACCGTGAGGAGTGCTCGTATGGTAAAAAAACCACAAACTCCAGGTATTTAGGAAAAAATAGATAACCTTTTACCTAAATAAACGCTGATTCTTTATGCTTAAAGGAACAGCGTTATTTTTATGAATTATATTATTATAGTACTTTACCCAAATCACTTCGCATGCTCATCATACTCTTTTTACTTCGTATAGCTTCAAAATCAATTAAGTAATCCTTCAAACTTTTTATTTTTCTCTTTAGCAACTATGTTCATCCTTAGGATTAATCTTCATTAGTTATTTTTACAGACTAAAACGTCTCCAAAATTAATACCTATAATTCCCCAGTAATGGAATTTTTTGGTCAATAAAAAAGTTTATGTAAACTCTTGACTTAATCTTACTTTGTTGGGTAAAATAGCTTTCTGTTTTAAAAAAATATGAGTAAAACGGAAGAAGGAGGTATCATGAGCTGGCAACTTTTGAAGCTCTATATCTTTCATATTTAATTAAAACAGATAAATAAAACATGACATAAATGAATGAACAATATATAAGAAATCTCAAAAGCGTTGGAGATTTGGAGGGTTTATATAGGAGGTAGAATAATATGGCAAATGCTAATAAAAAAATGCTTTCACGTGTTGTAGCTTCAAGTTTAATTGGATCAACGATTGAATGGTATGACTTTTTCCTTTATGGAGTTGTAGCAGGAATAGTATTCAATCAGTTATATTTTCCATCAGGAGATCCATTTATTTCCACGATGCTCGCTTTCGGAACGTTTGCAGCTGGTTTTGTTGTGAGACCACTTGGTGGAGTTATATTTGGCCACTTTGGAGATAAAATAGGGCGAAAAAGTATGCTCGTTATCAGTTTAACGATTATGGGGATTAGTACGGCTTTGGTCGCGTTTTTACCGACCTATGAGCAAATAGGTGTTTTTGCACCAATCCTTTTATTGGTTTTACGTATGATCCAAGGCCTTGCGCTAGGAGGAGAATGGGGAGGAGCTGTCCTCATGACTTTTGAACATGCTCCAAAAGAAAAAAGAGGATTATATGCTAGTTTTCCTCAAATTGGTCTCGCCATAGGTCTGTTGCTATCATCAGGAATCGTAGGTTTATTATCAATTTTACTATCTGATGGTCAATTTCTACAATGGGGATGGCGTATTGCTTTTGGAATTAGTGCTTTATTAGTATTTTTAGGTCTATGGATCCGTATGAATGTAGATGAAAGTCCTGAATTTAAAGAGCTTAAAAGCAATGAAAATACAGAAATCCCTATTAAAGAAATGTGGCGGGGAAATGTTGGAAACATCATTGCTGGTATGGGTGCAAGATATGTTGAAGGTGTTTTCTTTAATATTATGGGTGTCTTTTCCATAACGTATCTTACACAAAGCATGGATATCTCACGAAATGTCGCTTTACTCGGAGTTTCTGCTGGAGCGTTTGTGATGTGCTTCTTTATTCCAATTTTTGGTTATATTTCAGACCGTGTTGGAAGAACGAAGACATATTGGTATGGAAGTCTGATTACTGGATTTTCTGCATTACCAGCTTTCTGGTTCATGTCAAATAGCGGCGGTAGTACGTTAGTCATATGGCTATCTATCATTATTCCATTTGGTATTTTTTATGCTGCTGTGTATGGTCCAGAGGCTGCATTATTTGCTGAACTATTTGAGCCAAAAGTGAGATATACTGGCATTTCATTCGTATATCAATTTTCAGGAATTTTTGCTAGTGGGATAACGCCTATGATTGCAACTTATTTATTAAGTTTAAGTGGTGATAACTATCCGATTTATCTTGTTTCGTACGTTATTTTTACTGGGATTGTTAGTGCTTTTTCAGTACGTTGGATTGCCTCAAATAAAGCAGCTGCAAAGCCTAAGAAGAAACCTTCACTGGCGAGACAAAATTAAAGAAATCCGGATTTCATTCAGTTACTGTATTCTGAGATTAAAAAAGGCTTTTGTCCATCTTTGGTCAAAAGCCTTTTTATGATTCTAGCAAACTTACTCGTGAAGATGGGAAGCTATGACGATTAATGGAATGACTCCTTTTTAAATTCCCCCTGCACTATCTCTAAAATCCGGTCCCCTAATTTTTCAGCTTCTTCACGGCTATGGGTTACTAGGATAACCGGTATTTTCCACAGCTCATGCAGTCTTAATAGCTGATCATGACTAATCGCACGTGTGGAGTCATCCAGTGCTGAGAAGGGCTCGTCAAGAAGAAGTAATTTCGGCTCTGTCGCTAATGCTCGTGCTAAGGCGACACGCTGTTTTTCTCCCCCAGATATTTCATGGGGATAAGCATCTTTAAGTTGGGCTATCTTAAGTTCATTCATCAAATGCTTAGCAAATTCTTCATTTGACATCCCGTATTTGATATTTTTCCAAACAGTCATATGGGGGAAAAGGGCGTAATCTTGAAATAAGTAGCCAATTTCTCGATGTTGAATAGGAACATTATTTTTATTATCGAAAAGAACTTTTTTATTGAGATAAATTTTTCCCTGCTCAGGTTTCATCAATCCAGCAATACAATTGAGAATCGTTGTTTTTCCTGACCCAGATTTTCCAAATAACACGGCGATTTCATCTTTTAATGTAAACTCAACATCTAATTTAAAATGAGTTAACTGTTTCTTTATTGAGACGAAAAGCATCAATCTATCTCCAATCTGCAAAAATGCTCAAATATTTTAAAAAGTACTCTTCCATCAATCCGATTTTTTAGAATACCGTATCATATTCCGCTTATTCCACCAGTTCAACCATAAAATCGCTCCGAAACCGAGCGTCACGATTATCGCCACCCAAAACTTCGCCATTTCCATATTACCGGATTCAACAGCAAAATAAATCGCAAGGGGGATGGTATCAGTGACATTAGGAATATAGCCAGCAAGCATTAATGTCGCTCCGAATTCACCTAGTGCTCTTGCAAATGTCAACACAAGTCCGGCCAGTAATCCAGGCCATGCGATTGGAAAAGAGATCGTCCAGAATACTTTCCAACGGGACGCTCCCATCGTATAGGCAGCATGTTCTATTTTTGGATCATATTGCTTGAAGGCAGCTTGTGCACTCTGATACATCAGTGGAAAAGAAACGACAATCGCTGCAATAATAACTGCATACCAGGAAAAAACAACTTGAACATCAAACCAATCAAGTAAAATACGTCCTAAAAATCCATTTTTACCGAATATGTATAACAACCCAAACCCGACAACGGTAGGAGGGAGGACGAGCGGAAGCAGGAAAATAGCTTCCAGAATACTTTTTCCGGGAAAGGAATGACGAGAGATTATTCTTGCTAAAAAAACACCGACAATAAATACGATAATCGTTGCAATTGTTGCAGTTTTAAATGAGAGCCACAAAGGGGACATATTAATATCAGTCATTGATTATCACTTCTTAAATCCATATTTTTCAAAAATTGCTTGGGTCTTGTCTGTTTGTAAAAATTTTAAAAAAGAAGTGGCTTCCTCTTGATTCGTAGAGTCCTTAAGTACAGCCCCTGGATAAATGATCGGATCATGCCATTCTTCTTTGGCTATCGCTAACACATTTATTTGGTCGGAAAGTCTAGCATCACTTTCATAAACAAATCCGAGATCAGTGTTACCTGATTCAACATAGGTTAAGACTTGTCTGACATCTTTAGCCAAAATAAGTTTGTCCTTTAACTTGTCCCATAAATCAATGCTATGTAAAATTTGTTCCGTATATTTTCCAGCGGGAACACTTTCAGGGTTGCCAATCGCAATCTGATCAAAGTCACTAGCAGAAATATCTTCAAACGATTCATAATCAAAATCAGCTGACTGATTTGATATGAGTACAATTCGATTCATCGTAACCTTTTCACGGGTTTCTGTTAAAATGAGCTCTTCCTGCTCTAGTTTGTTCATCCAATCCTGATTTGCCGAAATAAAAATATCAACAGGTGCCCCTTGTTGAATTTGTTGAGTTAACGTTCCTGATCCGCCGAAATTAAAGGTTAATTTCGTATTATTGTTTGCTTGGTAAAGATCCTTCACTTCATTTAATGCATCTGTTAGACTGATTGCAGCGGAAATCGTTAATTCTTTTTCATATTCCACTTCTTCATTAGCTGGGACTTTGTTTCCACACGCTGAAATAAAAATACCAATCATGAACAGGGATAAAGCGAACATCCATTTTCTCATATGTATCAACCTAATCTTATATGTATCTCACTACATTTATTATAGATATATACAGGCGATAAGTAAACGATAAAAAGGATGCCGCAAATTCTGGACACTTTTGAGTACCATCATTACGCTAACACTTGCACTTTTCAGACAAAAGGATTAGCATAATAGTGGAAAACAATTTCGTGAAACGAATTACTTTCCGTTTTGAACATATTTATTTTGGGGGAATGTATTAATGACGAAACAAGCAGTTATCATTACAGCAACAAATGAAAAGGTAACGAGTAATCAAGCGTTGGAAAATTATATTAAAAGCACTTCAGGCACTACGGTTCAGCAGCTTGTAGACGGTGAATTGCATGTTTTTATAAAAAACATCGATAAGGCAAAACAATCCACTGAAAAAGTGAGAATGATAGCTGGAAGTATTGCCCGTGATTTAGGCAAGCTGAAAATTGATAAGGCGACAATCGCAGAAGATACCCTTGTAGCTTCATTTTCAGAAATAGATAAGAATAAAGCAATTATCGCTTTTGTTGAAGGATGGAATTTAGGAAGCTATGATTATACGACATACAAGTCGAAAGAAGCCTTACATAAAACGGATTTACATATTGAGGGGGAAGACGTGAATGCTGCGGTAAAAACAGGTGAAATACGCGCCGAGGCCATGGCATTTTCCCGTGATCTGATGAATGATATTCCGAGTGAACTCCATCCTGAAACGTTTCCGAAAAGACTCCAAAAAGAATTAGCAGATACGGATGTAAAAATTGATGTCTTCGATAAGGAAAAACTGGAAGAAATGCAAATGAACGGACTACTTACAGTTGGACAAGGAAGTGAGCATGACCCCGTATTTGTTGAAATGAGCTATCAAGGGGATGCATCTAAACCGCTTGTTGCTCTCGTAGGTAAAGGCGTAACTTATGACACAGGTGGAATTAATATAAAGAAGGGCAGACATTTAAGTGATATGCGTATGGACATGGGTGGAGCTGCTGCAGTAGCAGGGGCTATGAAACTATTAGCGGAATCTAAAGCAAAGGTAAATGTCGTCGCACTGCTACAAATCGTAGAAAATATGCCTGATAGCAAAGCAGTTCTACCTGGGGACGTCATTCGTTATAAAAATGGTAAAACCGTCCAAATCGGTAACACAGATGCGGAAGGTCGTCTCATTCTTGCAGATGGCTTAATCCGTGCAGGTGAGCTTGGTGCAGAATATGTCGTCGATATTGCTACGTTAACAGGAGCAATTGCCAATGCTTTAGGTTCTAAACTTGCTGGAGTGTTTGGAGATGAAGAACTTGCGCTTAACATGAAGAAACTTGGCGATGAGAACGGAGACCACAACTGGCCGATGCCTCTCGTGGATGCGTACGACAGTTATCTTAATAGTGATTATGCTGATATTAATAATATTAGTTCTAAAGGTGAAGCAGGATCCATTACTGCCGCACTTTTTCTACGTCGTTTTGTGCCTGAATCATCTAAGTGGCTACATGTTGATATGGCAGGAGTGATGAGCAGTAAAGAAGAAGGATACTATGCTAATTCAGCAACAGGGTTTGGTGCAAGGCTATTAGCAGATTATACAGAATATGTGTCTCAATAAACATATTAAGGTGTAAAGTATTCTATTTTTAACGAAAAATCATTTGAAAAAACTAGCGTATGAAGGTATTTCATCCGCTAGTTTTTTATTATTTGCCTTTCAATTGTTGACAGATTTAGTAAGATAAGATGTTAGTCTATTTCACTTAGCATTTGTTCAATCGCATAAGCTACACCATGTTCTGTATTCGCTTTTGTCGTATATGTAGCAATCTTTTTAATCGCTTCATCCGCATTTCCCATCGCAACTCCGCGTCCTGCCATGCGAAGCATACTTTCATCATTAAAATGATCGCCAAGTGTCATGACATCTTTCATATCAATGCCATGACTTTCCGCAAATTCTTTTACGGCAAATCCTTTTTGTGCGTCGATATGATTAAATTCAATATTAATATCACCAGAGGCTGTAATCGCTAGGCTTGGCTCCTCTTGGAATTCTTTTGCAATCTTCGTTAAAATATCTTTGTCTAAGGAAAAGGCAAGTAATTTGTAAAAATGCAAGTCTTGATTAGCAAGAAGTTCATCAAAATCCTCTGTAATCTCGACTTCCTCTTCTTGAAGTCGTTGCTCTGCACGCTCGTTCAGTTCTTCCTTAGGGATAAGTGGATTAGTAGTTTTCGCGATGTCTATCATTACTTGCTTAAATTCTTCCCGACCAACCGAATATGATTTGTTTTGTGAGAAAATTTCATAATACAAATTTTCCCGTTCGCATAATTTTTGGATTTTTTGAACAATCCCGCGTTCCATCGGGATTTCCTTGATTAATTCTTTGTTTTCGGTATAGGTCATTGCTCCGTTTAAACAAATAATTGGCAGGGATAGTCCAGCTTCATGAATGATTTTACTAGCTCCATCATAAGAACGGCCAGTTGCAACGATAACTTGGATACCTTTATCTAAAGCCTTTTGAATGGCCTGAACATTTTCAGGACTTACCTCTCCAAGTTCATTTAAAAGTGTTCCATCCATATCTGTAGCGATAAGTTTCATTCTATTCTCTCCTGACTGTATTATCTATTGTAAAAGTAACTTTAAAAAATGGGTGTTCGAATGTCAACTAATTCCTTGCTAAATATGTTATGTAATTGGTGGGCTTCGTTTGAAAAGTCTCTAGGCCACTTTTTATCGTATTGGGAAACTACTACCTCCATGCAGTAACACCTCCAAAAAAATAAGAGTTAGGGACATTATCCCACAGTTTGAATAGAATAACATGAATCATATTTTAAAGGATGATGAAAATGTCTATTCAAACACATGTTTCAATAATAACAAGAGTTTATGAGCAGCAAGGAGTAATGATTTATTATCCGGAAGTTTTTGGTTTAGAGAATTTACATGTTCAGCAAACGATTAATTATTCGATTGTTCAACTTGCCCAGAATCTCATTAATCAGCAATATCAACAACAAGATGTGGATCATTTTGCAGAAATGATTGGAACATATGAAATTAAAACGAATGAACGAGGGATTCTTAGTTTGACCCTAAGTAATTATGCGATAGCACCACAGCATGCCAATGGATTAAGAATCACCAAATCAGTAACATTTGATGTGAAAACGGGGAAAACGTATCAACTGAAAAGTTTGTTTAAGCCTGGAAGTGATTATGTAAATGTTCTTTCAAATATCGTGAGAAGACAAATTGAAGAACGTGACATTCCCATTATAAATGGTTTCTCACAGATTTCTCCTGATCAAGATTATTATATTGCGGATAAATCGCTTGTGTTATATTTCCAGCCAATTGAAATAACACCTCATTATTTTGGTTCGCCGATGTTTCCGATTTCAGTATATGAACTAGCGGATATTATTGATGAAGAAGGCCCGCTTGGAAGAATGATGGGTTCTTAAAAAGTAATATCAATTTCAATGGATTTGAAACCTGTAAAGTAAGGAAGCAACAAGTCAGTGGAAGCTTCCTTTTTATTTTGCTTTAATTAAAAGAAATAAGTCCCCGAGACCAGTTTACCCTTTGTTTTATGGTAAACTATTATTTAACCATTCAGATAATATGGATGATCGATTATTATCTGAATACTACATAATAGTTCTGAATAATATATAGCAAACTTTTGAAGGAGAAGAGGATGATAGCAATGGACACAACAACAAAACCAGTTCGAGTGTACAGGGGAGATTTTATTGAAAGTACACATAACGTACATATCGCGATTGTTACTGCAAAAGGGGATTTAGTTGCCTATTATGGGGATGCAAATCGATTAACTTTTGCCAGGTCATCCATGAAACCATTTCAGGCTGTACCTGTCGTTGAATCAGAAGCAATGGAAACTTACGGAATAACGGAAAAAGAATTGTCGTTATTCTGTGCGAGTCATAGTGGGGAACCTTTTCATCGTAAAAGCGTAGCTGAAGTACTTGGAAAATTAAATTTAAAAGAAGAGCACTTACAATGCGGAACTCATGTACCAAGGGATATGGACAGTTACCGTAAATTGATTAAAAAGGGAGGAGAGCTTACCCCGCTTTATAGTAATTGTTCTGGGAAACATTCGGGAATGCTTGTAGGGTGCAGGAAACAAAAATTTGCTATTGATACATATCGTGAAGTAGAACATCCTTATCAACAACAAATAATTGATGTGATTTCAGATGTAAGTGAATATCCACGAGAAGAAATTGCTACATCGGTTGATGGATGTGGGGTGCCTGTTCATCGAATTCCACTATACAATTTAGCAATAGGGTTTGCTCGATTAGCCTCGCCAGCTGATTGGTCTGATGGAAAAGAAGAGCGAAAAGCCGCCTTAACACGTATACGAGATGCTATGACAGAATATCCTGAAATGGTTGCTGGGACGAAGCGTTTTGATACTGAATTAATGAAAGCCTTCGAAGGCAGAATTGTTGCAAAGGGTGGCGCGGAAGGAGTCCACTGTTTTGGCGATAAAGATACAGGAATCGGTGTTGCGATAAAAGTGGAAGATGGGAATGCAAGAGCAACGAACGTTTCAGCGATGAATGTTTTAAAGCAGTTGCATTTAGGAGATGAAAGTATTTGGAATGAGTTAAAGGATTATAGTGAAGCACCTGTTTTAAATGCTCGGGATGAAAAAATCGGAGCTGTTAAAGCAGATTTTGATTTAAATCTAGTAAGAGAGCTTCGTTAAATTTTACAAATTGTTTAGAAAATATGTCACGAATTTTTAGGGGGTAATGAAATGAAACCATTGATTGGAATTAGCCCATCTGCTGAAATGGATCAATCCTATTATATGACGACAACGGATAACATGAGGGCGATTGAACAGACGGGTGGAATGCCTGTTGTGCTGCCTTATGTATCATCTGAACAAGATATCGCTGAATTAGCTGAGCATATCGATGGACTCTACTTAACAGGGGGCTATGATATCGATCCAACGTTATTCGGTGAAGAACCACACCCGAAACTAGGCACCATCATACCAGCACGAGACAAATTTGAGATTGCGATGGTCCATAAAATGCGTGAATTAGGAAAACCTATTCTTGGTGTTTGTCGTGGATGTCAAATTATGAATATTGCTGTTGGTGGGGACATGTACCAGGATATGTATAGTCAAATCGAAGGAGACTTACTTCAACATCAACAAAAAGCGCCAAAAGAACATGGCTCCCATTTTGTATTTGTAGAAGAAAATAGTCTATTACATAAGCTAACAGATGAGAAAAAATTAATTGTCAATAGCAGACATCATCAAGCAAATCGTCTTGTTCCAGAATCCTTTCAAGTTAGTGGGAAAGCAAGTGATGGGGTAATTGAAGCAGTAGAAAGTAAAGAAGAACCTTTTTTCTTAGGACTGCAGTGGCATCCTGAAAATATGGTTGCACATCATGACCCAGCTTCTGAAAAAATTTATCAAGGATTTATTAGGGCTTGCAAAAAGTCTAAGGGAGGCAGTAAAAATGAAAGTAATTGATACACATTGTGATGCATTATTAAAACTGCAACTTGCCAAACGTTCCTATGAAAATCCACGTCTGCTTGATTTTACTAATGCAGAGGAACTCGATTGCAATCTTGAACGATTAAGAGAAGGAAATGTTGCGGTACAATTTTTTGCAATATTTATTTATCCAGATGTTCCCTCAGATGAAAAGTGGCAACATGCTTTAGAGCAAATCGATTTATTTTATACGGAAGTTCTTGGTAAAAATCCAATGATGAAACATATTAAATCGTGGGAAGATCTGTGGGAAGATCTCGATGATTTGAAGGATGGAGAAATCGGGGCAGTTCTGACTTTAGAAGGTGCTGATGCTTTTGGGAATGATTTGATGAAGTTAAGACAGCTTTATCGTTTAGGCGTCCTGTCGATTGGCATGACTTGGAATAATGCCAATTTATGTGCAGATGGTGCAGGGGAGCCGCGTGGTGGGGGTCTGACCCTTTTAGGAAAAGAAGTCGTTAAGCTTAATAACGAACACCGTGTTTTGACAGATGTTTCTCATGCAACGGAAAAAGGTTTTTGGGATATTATTGAACTTTCGGATTATCCTTTTGCAAGCCATTCCAATGCCCGTGCACTTTGTGACCATCCCCGCAATTTATACGATGAACAAGTAAAAGGGATGCTTGAAAAAAAAGGATACATCCACGTTGTGTTTAATCCACCATTTATTAACGAGGGTAGGGAAGATGCCACTATTTCAGATTTGGTCAAACATATTGATCATTTATGCTCCCTTGGTGGGGAGAAGCAAATTGGATTTGGCTCGGACTTTGACGGCATAAGCACTTATGTCCGGGACTTGAATCATGCGGGAGAATATCAGAATTTAATAAACGAACTTTTGAAACATTATTCAGAAGAACAGGTTAGAGGATTTGCTTATCAAAATTTTTTAAATAACTGCCCGAAATCTTAAGTCGATATATATTATTAATGCAAAAAGACCTTATCATAATAGTAGATGGGGTCTTTTTTAATGTTAATAACTGTCTTTTAGTAAAAGTACGTTTTAAAATTGAAGATGAATCGCCCCTCTGAAGTTGGATAAAGAACTAAAAAGTGAGAAAGATAAACGATGAACTCAATATGATGGAGGGATTATTTCATGTCTGAAGAAAACAAAAATCGAAATAAAGATAAGGGTAGACAGAACAACAGAAATAAATTTAATAACCAAGAAAAAATGCGTGAAATGGAAATTGCAGAGGATACGGAGTTTTTAAATTTAGATGGTAAGCGTAATAAACGTCATGGTAGATAATTTTCAAAGGGTTTAAGAAAACTTCCAGCTTTTGTCATGTTTAATCTGTATGTTTTAACACAAGATATAAATGAACAGCAAATGAGCTGTTCAAACCCACAAGGAGTGATCAACGATGCCGCCAGCGAATAAAAATCGAAATGATTTGTTAGTTCCAGGTTCAGAAAATGCAGTGGACCAAATGAAA
>DATGTS010000126.1:0-6006 GCA_035301745.1 Candidatus Avamphibacillus sp. | reverse complement strand
TTATTTAATTAAACGAGATGAACTACATGACCTAACAAAACTTCCCTTTCCTATTCACCTTGCACAGGCATCATCATTTGGCGACCAACCCCTACATCTACATGAATGAAACCACTCAACATTTTATCTACAGCTTGCTTTCCCGTATCGACAAAGAATCCCTCGTAGCCAAGACCATTAAGCTTCTCAACAGTAGAAATCACATGGATATTCTCTTTTCCAACAAGTTCAATAACATTTGCACTTATTTGCTGATTACCCCTGCCAAATAAACATCCAGTTCCTCCAATTACTCCCACATATATTTTAGCATAAAAATCTTTTAACAAAGCTAGTATTTGTTTTTCTTGTGCATCTAATATTAGTATCTTACCATTTTGAATAACATCAACACCTAACAGTGTACCTTCTTCACCTGCATACTTTTTTAAACTTTGCATCGTTGAACCAGGACCAATAATATAAATTGTATTATGTTCAAAATCTTTTGCAAGCCTCCTACAAACAGCATCTAACATCACACCTTCATCCTGCTTCTGAGATGACTTTGTTACCTGAATCGTTGGATCTGAAAAAGTTTGCGCATATCCGTAAAGTTGTGTATCTGGGCGACCACGACGCAAATAATCTTCATCAATATCTAAAATTTCAACTTCACGAAATTTAGAGGTGGTGGAATCAAGAAATTTTTTAACAAGCAAACCCGCATGAGTAGATGTAAGCGCAAAAACACCAGAGTACATTTTCACCCCAGCTGGTATACCAAGCAAAGGTACTTGACTACCTACTTCCTTTGCAATATTTCGTGCAGTTCCATCACCACCAGCAAATAACAAAAGTTCTATGCCTACTTCTATCATCGCTTTTGCCGCTTCTACTGTATCTTCAGCAGCTGTTTTTTCAGAAATCGGGTGATAGACAACTTCGCAGTTTAAACCTGCTGAAAGTACTATTTCTTCCCCCATAGATCCTCCAGCAACAAAAATAACATCTAATCGATTCGCAAATTCTTGTACAGCGCGAAACGCATGTTGCTCTGACATTGGTACTGAACCCAATGCCATCGCCTCTTCAACAACACCATCTGATCCTTTTAAACCAACCTTACCCCCAACCCCTGCAATCGGATTTACAATCAACCCTATCTTTCTTCCATTCATTATATTCACTCCTAGCATACATAAAAGACCACTACCTTTAATATAGATAGCGGCCCTTCTAATATTTTTTCATTCAATAGAAATTAGCACCCTTACCGCAATCAACCTACATATGATTGTTAAGCAGTCAAAAGTGAATTAATTCTTAGGAAATTTTCTTTTATAAGCTCTCCAAGTTGTTGCCCATTTATCAGGTTGATCAAGCTCTTCCGTCACAATTCTGTGTACAGCTTGATTATGAGGTGCTGTACGAACAAATTCCGGATTCTCGTATGCCTCTTCAACAGCCACTTCTAATGCATCCATCCATTTATCTAATTCTTCCTTAGAATACATTTCACCAGCTTCAGGAGTAAACGGATGTGGAATTAATTCTGGATGGTGGGACATCCAAAAAGCATCAATTCCAAAATCAGTCATACGCGCCTGCACATCTTCAGCAGTTACTCCAGTGTCTTCATATAATTGTTGCAAACTAAAACGAGTCATTTCCATACGGCGTACTTTCAAATGATCATGAGATCGTGTAACTCCACGCATATTCATAATCCGTTTTTCCATATAGTTATTAGCAAGTACAGAAATATCTGCTGCTTCTTTAATTCCGTCTGCCCCCATTGCACGAATCCAGGAATAAGCTTTTACAAGAATGTGTATACCTCCCGTAAACTCACGTACTTTCCCAATACTGTTAGGAACCTCCTCATCCAAACCGTAACGCTTTCCATCAAAAGTAACGATTGGTTTCGGTAAAAATTGCACAAGTTCCTCTTTACAGCCATAAGCTCCTAAGCCTTGGCCAAGTCCTCCTTTAGGTGCTCCAAACGTTTTATGAAGCATAAACATACAAGCATCGAAACCAAGTTCCCTCGCACGAATACGTCCCATGACACCGTTAAAATTGGCATGGTCATAGAAACACAACCCGCCTGCCTCATGAACAATTTCAATCCATTCTTTAATATATGGATTATAGATTCCCATGTCATCAGGATTTCCAACCATTAAAGCTGCAGTACGATCGGAAACAGCTGCCTTTAAAGACTCTAAAGTTGGATATCCATCTGGACCCAATGGAAGTGTTATAATTTTAAATCCTGCGACAGATGCCGTAGCAGGATTTGCAGGGTGTGTTTGTATCGTTGTTATTATCTCGTCACGCTTCCCTAATTCCCCACGTGACGCAAGCCAGTTACGTGTTACACAAGCATGTGTATAAGATGCGTCCGATCCACCACCTGGTTGGAACGTGAATCTATCCATACCTGATAATTCAGAAAGCATATCACTCATATCATACAAAATTTTAAGTGTTCCCTGTAACGTATCTGGATGCTGTAACGGATGAGTACTTGCCACTTCTGATTGATTAATTAACTCTTCATTAACAGCAGGATTATATTTCATTGTACACGTACCAAAAAGATTTATACCGACCATACCTATTGATTGTTGAGACAAACGAAGATAATGATGCAGTACATCTGGCTCCGTCATTTCAGGGAGATCAGCAGGTGCTGACCTTCTCATACCATCTGGTATTAAATTATCGATATCGCCTTGCTGATTTTTGATATTAGAATCTACATGAGGAAAAATCATTCCCCTACGATCAGGTCCACCAATTTCATGAATAATAGGTTCATTCCACCGAGGTGCTTGATAACCAGTATCGATCTGTTTAGCAACTTTTGTCATTTTGTTACAACCTCCTTTAAAGCTTCTACAGCTCGGTCTATATCTTCTTTTTCGAAAATTTCAGTTACAGCCCATAAAGCGGATTGGCCATATTCAGGAAATTCTCTTGATAAATCAATTCCCCCAAATATTCCTTTTTTGCGCAATGCTTTATTCACTTCTTCTACTGTTTTATTTGCTCCATCATAACAAAGTACAAACTCTTTGAAAAAGTTGTTTTTAAAGAGTAACTCTACGCCTGGTAGTTTAGCAAATTCTTGCGCAGCATAATGACTGTTACGAATAATACGTTCCCCTAGTTCTTGAAAACCTTTTGGGCCCAATGTTGCCATATATACTGCGTTCGAAATCGCCCAAAGGAAAACAGATGTACCGATAAAGTCATTACCTTCTTCACGTAACCCATATGAACTTTGCTCTAATAAAGTACGTTCAAACGCTATTTCTCCAGGTTTAATTGTGCGAACTGCTGAGATTAGAATCGAGTTATGTTCATACGCATATCTTTCTTCATCACGTGTGGCGATAAATCCACCTAGACCACCACCCCCGTGCATATGTACACCTAATGGTTGTGTTGTACCTACAACAATATCTGCTCCGAGACTCGCAGGTGTATTTAAAATACCAAGTGAAGAAGGATCCACACCAATTATAAATTCAATTCCATGTTCTTTAGCAATTTCTCCAATTTCTTTTGCTTGCGCTTCAATAACTCCTAAGTAGCTCGGTAACTCGATATAAATAGCACCAATAGAATCAGAAGATTTCTGTTTCAAGTCATCAAGATCAAGCATTCCTGTTTTTGGATTCGACGCAATCTCTCCAACTTCAATACTATTTTCCATTTCCTCTGGCTGACAAAAAGTTCGAATTACCGCAAGACGTTCAGGACAAACCGTTTCTGGCAATAACACACGCTTTTTTCCTGTTAAACGAGTTGCCATTCTGATTGCATGACCAGCAGCATTTCCCCAAGTATAAACAGGTAAGCAAACCATATCCATATCAACTAATTCGCCAAGCTGACTTGCATATTCGAACCAAGTCTGTAAACGTCCATGATCCGTTTCTCCATTCCCCCATGCAGGAGTTAAGAACTCATAACGATTTACGACCGTATCACAAATTGAAGGAACATGATGTTGCCAGATTCCTCCTCCTAAAAAACTTAAATTATTTTCACAATCCTCATTATGTTCTAATATTCCCTTCATATGCCGTTTAAGACTCATTTCACTAGTTAATGCCGGGGGTAAATTAATTTCACTTTTAGTTACGTGATCAGATGGTATTGCTGAAAACAAATCATCAATCGAATCAACACCTATTTCATTTAGCATTTCCTGCTTCATATCCTTCGTAGAGTTTGCCATATATGGGTGAGACATTTGCTTTCCCTCCATTTATAAAATTATTAATAAATTATTTTTAATTCATATACTTTTAAAAGTTAACCATATTTTTACTCTCAACCGTAGTGAATAATATACCACCTCTTTTATATTTAATAATCGTCCATACAATGTAAGCGCATTCATTTATATTATCTCATAACACTAAAGAAAGTAAATACTCTCTCTTAATACAGTATATCCAAGTATAAACTCTCATCATTTATCTGTCAATATAGAATTTTCTAATTTTTACAAAAACATCAACGTGGTTAAATATCCCCATCATGCATAAAATATGATATAACCTAAAACAATCACTTTTATCTAGTCACTTAGTTATATTTATATTAAAAGAAGATAAACATCCACTACAATAATCAAAAAGAAGGTTAAAAAAACATGTTAGACAGTTTTAAAATCTTCCGTTGAACAAGCAAAAGCGCATTCTTGATTTAGCCGCAACTATATCTGCCGAAAAAGTATATCATCATTCTAACATAGTAAAAATATGTAAAAATTCAGGAATATTGATGTGAACCCTTAAAATATGATCTGCCCCTGGCAATTAGACATCTGTCGCTGTGAATTAACGGTTTAGTTCCAGGATTTTGCTTTAATGACTTACCAAACCTTTCACGGATAAACTATTAACCAAGAGTGATTCAACTGGATAAAAACAAGCCTTTCAATTCAATTAAATCTTATATAAACATTTGATGGAGCGAATATTTTAAAGAACCACCAAATATAATTATGAATATAGATACTGTTGAAACTTGTAAAGAAATGGTGAATCATAACTTAGGTTACTCAATCATTCCACTATCATCTATTAAAGAAGATGATAATTTTGAAGTCATTAAATTAAAAAGCAAAAATGGAGAACAAATTTTAAGAAATACTTATATTATTTATGAAGATTATTCACTTGAACTACCATTAGTCAGCAAGTTTATAAATTTTATTACTTCGTAGTTGATAGAGTATGTAACACATTAAAATTGGAGTAACTTGTATAAGTGAGTTACTCCTTACATGTAACTATAAAGATAACTATCACGAAATTGAGCAAGAAAAACCTATATATTCCGTGACACATATTTACATCCCCTTAATTAAACAAAAACACTTCCAACACGAACTCTCAAATTCTCAAGCTGAATATGCTAGTGCACGTCTCCAACTAAATATTGTAAAAGTAAATCAACTGGACAAACCACCATTGTTCACATCGGTGTGTAAAAATGCGGTATAAACAAGAATATCCCCACAGTCATTTCACAAAAATACGTACCATGGTAATTCTAAACTTACTCATTTGAAGAAATTCCCTTAACCCTTTAACTTCCCAATAAAACATGTTTAGATTTAAACAAATAAAGTAATAGTAAAAGAAAATCTTCGTCGGAAGTGTTTTAGGGGGAGGGAAACGTTACATGAAAAGACTTGGCACTCTCGTCGCAATTGGTATGATAAGTGGTATTGTTCTTGCTTTATTTTTAAAAATCATTGAACTTATTACTGATAATCAAGTATATTATTTATTGTTCGATACGAGCTATATCCCGATTTCAAATGAACTTTATCCAATATGGTTAATCGAAGTTACGTTCCATTTCACAACATGCGTAATTAGTATCATTGCGCTTTATTATTTATTACGATACATTCAGCTTGAAAAAAGCATCATCACATATGTCTTTGTCATCGGAATTGGCAGTGGATTATTATATTTTCTAACCTTATTATCG
>DATGTS010000125.1:0-11188 GCA_035301745.1 Candidatus Avamphibacillus sp. | reverse complement strand
ATATGTTCCTGGATCATCAAAGTTAACGGTTTGCTTCACCATTCGCAGTCCTAAAACACCAGCATAAAAATCAACATTTTCCTGCGGGTGTCCAACGATGGCGGTAATATGGTGAATGCCAGCTGTTTGTTTCATATAAATGTCCTCCTTTTAAGTTGATTATTCATTTCCATATATCAAATTTCATATTTATTATACATCTAATTAAGATATTCCTAATTCGAACTAATTATATTGCAAAAAAGTATAACTGTCAACAGATGCTATATTATACTTATTCACAGACTTATACACATTATTAACATGTATAAATAAGCCTTTATATTATTTATGCACAATATCCACAAGGTTAGGTGTGTTTATACGTAGCAGTTATACACAAGTATTTTTGTTCAACTTCTTTATGAGAAAAAATCGTCAGTCCCAAGACACTGTGGACTTCTTGGACTGACGATTCGTGCAGATGGTCCATTTATTCAGTTCTCCTGCTGCCTTCGCTTTAAAGCGAGCAGTCGCTGATATTCCTGTTCCAGCTCTTCTGAAGGTTCGATGCTCAGTTTTCCGAGTACTTCTGTTATTTTTGTTTCCAGTATGAGCAGATCTTCTTCCACTGGATCAGCAGTTTGTCCGTTAGCCTGTTTATAAGCGTCATATGTTCCGTCAAAATTGTGGATAAATTTTTCTTTGATGTCAAAGATACGGCTGGCGACTGACGCGATAAAGCGCCGGTCATGGGAAACAACAAGGACCGTTCCTTCATAATCCTGTAACAGTCCTTCCAGTGCTTCAACCGCTTCAATGTCGAGAAAGTTTGTTGGTTCATCAAGCAGTAATGTGTTAATATCACTGACAAACAGTTTGGCAAAGGTAACTTTCACACGTTCTCCCCCGCTTAGTACATCTGTTTTTTTATAGACATCGTCACGGAAAAATCTCAAGCGTGCTAAAACAGTCCGGATCAGTGTTTCATTCTGATTTGATGTGTTGCTCACATTCTCCAGGATAGACTTGTTGACATCAAGCACATCAAGATTTTGGCTGAAATAACCGATTTTTACCGCGGGAGAGGTCGTTACACCAGCGGCCTCATTTCTAATTTTTCTCATCAATGTCGTTTTTCCGCTCCCGTTTTTTCCGATGATCGCAATTTTTTCCCTGCTAGTTACATCAATATGCCCTGTTTGCCAAAGCAGACGGCCAGCCACTTTCGTTTCCATATCCTCCAAGCGGAGAATAATCCGATTTTTTAATGTTTCTTCATTCGGCAGGTGCATCTTGATAGATGGCCATTCTTTCATTTTCTCTACTTTTACTAATTTCTCCAGCCGTGTTTCAATGGCATTTGCCGACTGGCGCAGTTTCTTTTGCTTGTTTGCAAAATAAGGTTTAGCATCTTTGATTCTGGCCTCCGAGTTGCTAAGCTGTTTTGGCTTTTTTGTTGCGCGCTGGGCCTTTTGTTCCTTTAACTCAAGTGCATTTTCCAGTTGTTGTTTTTTTCTCTGATACTGTTCATAAGCACTTTCCTGCTGTTTTCGTTCCAGTTCCTTTTGTTCCGTATAATCGGAGTAATTTCCCTTGTATACCTGCAGTTTTCCTTCGTTTAATTCCCAGATAGTTGTACAGAGTGAATCTAGAAATGCGCGGTCATGGGAAACAACAATGAAAGCCCCTTGCCATCTGTTCAGCTGCTGTTCAAGTTTCTCAATATTGTCGGTATCAAGATTGGTTGTTGGTTCATCGGCAAATAATATATTTGGCTTTTTCGCGAGAGATCGATTGATATAATCTTGCGTTATTTCACCGCCACTTTTCGTCGTATTTGTATTTTTTAACTGTGGCAGAAGCTCACGTGTTGCAGTTGCACTAATACTGCCCTGTTCCGTTCGTTGTTTTCCGGCGAGCACTTCCATTAATGTCGTTTTTCCGCTTCCATTTTGTCCGACCAATCCAATCCGGTCATTTTTCTGGATGCTAAGATGTTCGATATCGAATAGTAGTCGATCTTTTACATATTTTTTTAATTGATTTGCTTCTAGTAAAATCATACACTCATCTCCATCTCTATTTTTTATTTTGGTGGAGAGAGACAAAAATGCCTCCTATTCAGTTTCAGAATAGGAGGCATGGGTGTACCACGGCAAAAAAGAGACAATTCTCCCTTTGCCGACCGAGGAAACGCCAATCCTATTCTGAAAAACCATACTAAAAAAGGCATCACAAAATAAAACAGACATAGCTGTTAAAAAAATTGCCTTCTCTCGGTTGGTTTCAAAAAAATAGGATTAGTACTTCATTTGATTGGGTCACCCTTTGCGTTATTAGTTGGTTTAATTATAAAGGAGATGGTTGGAATTGTCTAATACTGGACATGAGGAAGGAAGGGAGTGAGGTGGAATGAATTAGTGGTTCCTTTTTGATCTCAAGACCCAATTTAAAAAAGAGGGCAGTTTCATTCGCTGTCACGTCACGATTTTATAATTTCATATCAATTATTGGTGAAATAATCTTTGGTAAATTTCTTTTTGCATATACAATTCTATGAATTTCTACCGCATGCTCTGTTACTACATAGAATACCAAGTAGTTTTTCACAGGTAAAATTCTATATTTTGCTTCCAGTGATTCTACTGCTTGGTAAAAATTGTAAGCGTATGGGAACCTTTGAAGCTTAGAAATAGAATTATCAAGGGCATCAACTAAATGGATAGCAGCCCGCGTGTTTTTTTAAGTATCAGAAATATAACCAGTAATATCTCTCAAGTCCTGTTGTGCCAATGGCAAATATTTCAGTTTATACATTCTCTTCATACATTTTTTCATTTAATCTTGCTCGCAGATTAGAAAACACTTCTTCGTGGGAATAGCGTTTATCGTTGTATTTTGCTTCTAATTCTGCTTCTTTTAATTTTAAATATATTTCGTTGTCAAGTTTTTTTCTTTCGAAGGCTTCCATGCTCATCAGGACCATATCTCCGTAACCATCTTTAGTTAAGAATACGGGATCAGAAGTTTCATGTACTGCTTTTGAAATATCGTCAAGGTTAGTCCGTAAATCTGAAACAGGTCTAATATGTGACATCATTTTCCCCCCTCATATAATTGTCTTATACTTTATTTCTTTATTTTACCATATCACCTGCTGTATGCGTAATTAACTACGCTTAGTTTTTTAATACTTATTTCAACGTCCTTTATCGTTTGAAGATAATTCACCCTCATGTTACAATAACCTTAACTAAAATAGAAATGGAGGGTTTCCTTGTGGCATCTATAAGACTTCGAATCCAAACTTTGAACCAGTAATTGAATACGGTCAAAGGCTCTGCCTGTGTGCAGAGTAAACAGGATAAGTCTGCCCTTTTTTAGGAACCCTTTATATATACGGTGATGAAAAACAGAGGGGGAGGAGTGTATCCACCTCTGTTTTTTGCTGATAAAAATGATTAAAGGTCTAAGAAGAACGCTCGTGGAGCGGCTATTCGGCATCTCTTATATTTGTTTTTCTTTTTATACGGGTGACGTATAAAGTTTTCAGGAAAACAGTATAAAGCAGCCGAGCTTTATCATGGGCATCTTTTTTATAAAAAACTTTCGTTTACTCCAAAACACAGGCAGAGAGCCTGTGTTTTTTTAATTTAGGAGGGAAAATAAAATGAAAAGAAAAAGTAAAGTAGTTATTGTTGGTGTTGACATAAATAGGGAGCATGAAGATTTTCAGTATTCGATGCAGGAACTTGGCAATTTAGCTGCTGCCTGTAATTTAGAAGTAGTCAGTGAAGTGACGCAAAATCTGAATTATGTAAATCAAGCTAATTATATTGGTACAGGTAAAATGCAGGAATTGCAAGATATGGTTCGGGCAAACCAAGCGATTGCAGTGATTTTTGATGATGAGTTATCTCCTTCGCAAATCCGTAATTTGGAGAAAGCACTCAAGTGTGAAGTGCTTGATCGCACGATGCTCATCTTGGAGATTTTTGCAAGGCGGGCGAAGACAAAGGAATCCAAACTGCAGGTGGAAATAGCGAGACTCAAGTATATGCTGCCCAGGTTAGTTGGGATGCGGGAATCATTAGGACGCCAGGGCGGTGGTGCCGGATTGAAAAACCGCGGTGCCGGAGAAACAAAACTGGAACTTGACCGCAGAAAGATTGAAGAGAAGATTGCCCAGCTGAATCGGGAACTAGAAAAGCTGGTGGATCAAAGGGAAACACAGCGGAAAAGACGTAACCAAAATGGCCTGCCGATTGTGTCTCTCGTTGGTTATACCAATGCTGGGAAGTCAACAATTATGAATACAATGTTAGACTTGATGGATCAGGAAAATGATAAAATGGTGTTTGAAAAAGATATGCTGTTTGCCACCTTAGAGACGTCCGTAAGAAGGGTCACATCCAGCACGAACAGAACTTTTTTACTGACAGATACAGTAGGTTTTATTAATAAACTTCCACATCACCTTGTCAAAGCTTTCCGTTCCACATTGGAGGAAGTTGTGGAAGCAGACCTGCTTGTTCATGTGGTCGATTATTCCAACCCGCATTACGAAGAACAAATAGCACTTACCAATAAAATATTAGCGGAAATAGGTGTGGAAGAAATTCCTGTTATTTATGCGTATAACAAGACTGATTTAGTAGAAGGGGTACAAGAAGATAATGATGAGAATCATATCTATGTTTCCGGTAAAAATAAACTAGGTATAGAAGTTTTAACACAAACCATTAGCGAGCAAGTCTTTCATGATTACGTGCACTGTGAATTGCTCATCCCATACACGGAAGGTCAAGTTGTTGCTTATTTTAACGAGAATGCGCATGTTTTAAGTGAAAGGCATGAGGAAGATGGCACGAGGCTGGAAGTGGAATGCCGTAAAGCTGACGCGAAGAGGTATGATCTATTTGTCATAGAAGAAAAAGGGAGTGTGTCTGATGATGTTTACGAATGAGCAAGTAATTGATATAGCAAAAAAACATGGATTGAAGATCCAAGCTGAATCATTGAAGTCAAATGAATCAGGACTCGATTTTCGGGTCGTTTTTGCAAAGGATCTTGAAGGAGAGAACTGGGTTTTACGTTTTCCAAGACGTGAAGATGTTTTGCCTAATGCAGAGAAGGAGAAGCAAATATTGGATCTGATTGAGCCGAGAATTTCAGTACAGACGCCAGTATGGGAGGTCTTTTCCAACGAATTAATTGCATATCGTTTACTAAAAGGAATTCCAACTGGAACGATCGACCCTGATGCGGGAGCGTATGTGTGGGAAATAGATGAAAGAAATGTTCCTGATACGTTTCATGATACGCTGGCTCGCGCGATGGTTTCCTTGCATCAAATTGATCACGAAGAAGCGCGGCAAGCGGGGCTATCGGTACTCGCTCCGGAAGAATTAAAAAGTTCGATGAAAGAGCGAATGGAAAAGGTGAAAGCTGCATTCGGTGTAGATGAAGCATTATGGTCCCGGTGGCAGACGTGGCTAGAAAATGAATCCCTTTGGCCAAAACAAACAGCGCTTATTCACGGCGATTTGCATGCTGGACATATCTTAATCGATCATGAAGCACATGTTACAGGTTTTATTGATTGGACAGAAGCGCGTGTGGATGACCCGGCTCATGACTTCGGCGCACATTTAACTCTTTTTGGAGAGGATGCATTGAAGGAATTAATACAATCCTACCAAAATGCCGGGGGCTATGTATGGCCCCGGATGTATGAGCATATTAAAGAATTGGTGGCCACATACCCGGTGGCGATTGCTGAATTTGCGATCGCTTCGGGTTTGAAGGAATATGAGGATATGGCGAGGCAAATGCTTGGTGTGGAAAAATAAATAGAGGGATGTAAAACGCTCATTCAAACGGAGGGATCTGTTTGAATGAGCGTTTATTCTTCGTCGTGACGTCATCCCTAATAATAGGTGGTGATGTTCATCTTTTATTCTTATCACAATCTAATGCATAAATACTTCAAGAGAATAGTACCATGCATGCTCAAAAAACTATGAAGGGGAAATTCTTCATAGCTTTATCAATTATTATCTAACTTTATTCGATAATAAACTCTTATAAATGTGAGAACCAATCCAACGATGAAAACTATTGCCAATAAGAACATTGCAGCAGGCCAAATACCAAAAGCATCTATGGTTGTAGAACTATTATTTTTTAGAGTGGGAACAATAAAGAATAACCATCCGATACCCACGACTGGCACCAATTGTGGAATTAACCGCAGATAGAATCTCCAAGCCGAATGTTTTTTACGTTTGTTCGACCACTTTTTACCTCGGATCATTCCACTAATTCCTAAGATCAGGTATATCAATGTAATGCTACCTAGTGATAAATCAATTATTTTAGGAACAGGGGCTTTTATTTCAGGTTCATTTTCTTCAGTCAATTGGATGATTCCTGAACTGATCTCATATGCGTGTTCTAAAGCAGGAGTAAAGCTGTTGAGTAAAACGGCAACTGCATAACCACTATTTGGTACAATGTCTTGCTGAGATTGGAAAGTTGATAATGAACCGCTATGTGAAATACGTGCCGGCTTGACGTTGGGAGAGCTTAACGACCAGCCAAGTCCGTATTTTTCGCTTCCGGGTTGTGGCGAAAAGGACGTTTCTAATAATTCCTTTGATAATAATTGTTCGCCTGATTCACTTTTTCCCTTCTTAGTGAGCATAGAGAGCCATTTTCCCATATCTGATGCTGTTGTAACCACTCCTCCTGCCCCTTGGAACATTTGTTCAAGCTCTGTCCATGGAACTGCTGTTCCATATGCTGTTACATATCCTTTTTGTAGCCCTTGTACAGGATCCCTAGAGTTTACAGCCGCGAGCGAGTCATTCATTCCTAATGGTGTGAATATCTTTTGCTTAAGATATTGAGAGAATTCCATTCCACTTATTTTTTCTACCAATTGTGCTAAAATCCAATAATTAGCATTGCTATAAGCGTATTTATCACCAGGCTGCGACTGAAGTTTCCAGTCGTGTAAACGGTCCACACCCGCTTTTAAGTTATTCGCTGGAGACACAATAGTTGGATTCGGAATCCCAGATGTGTGGCTCAATAATTGACGTATTGTCACTTGATCCCATCTAGAATCGTCAATTGTTAGCTCAGATAGATAATTCACTACCGGATCATCCAGTTTTATTTCCCCCTCATCAACTAGTTGTAAAACAGCAAATGCCGTAAAAGATTTGGAAACGGACGCTATTCTCATGAGTGACTTTTCTGTTAGCGGTTCCCCGTTAGAATCATGACCATATCCGTTTTCATATACTAACTCACCATCTTTTACGACTACAATTGAAGTGGCAGGAAGTCCGTTCAGTTCGATATAATTCGTAATATAATCATCAATATCATTCGTTTCAAGCGATTGAGCAGCAGCTTGGCTTGATAAAGGAAGATACATGGTTTGAAAGAAATAAATCGTCAATAAAAAAATAATACCGAGTTTTTTACTCATATAATATCATCCAATCTCCTATAATGATAAATATTTTAAAAGGTTCCAAGTGCTAAAAACTCAAAGGATTATTTTTTCTGTGTTTTCCATTCGCACACGATAGAAAGCCGCCCGTCATGTAGTTCGGGAGTTATATTCCCCTTCATTTTTTCCATAAGGCTTTTTACAATAGATAATCCTAATCCTGTGCTTTTACCTGATCGGGTTTGATCGGCCATATAAAATCGGTCGAAAAACCGTTCGACATCTTCTTCTGTCAATGCAGGTGCATCGTTGCTAATAGTTATTGCAGCTGTTGAATCTCTTTCTTCCAAGGTAATAGAGACTGCCTTGCTGGAATAGGTAATGGCATTGGAAATCAGATTTTCAATTACTCTTGTTACCGTAGATTCATCGGAAGTAATGAATATATCTTGATCTGGCAAACTGATATGTGGTTCAATTTGTTTTTCATTAAAGCGATCATAAAAGCCCATTAAAGTATCCAAGGTCAGGTTTTTGATGTTTAAACGTTCAGATTGCAGTTGATAATCTATCGACTCAATAACCGATAGCTCAAAGAAACCATTTAATAATGCCTCCAGTCTTTTTGCCCGTTTTTTTGCAACCGATAAGTATTCTTTTTTCTCGTCATCTGATACGTCGTCTGATTCAGCCATTTGGATATATCCTAAAATAGAAGTTAATGGCGTTCGTAAGTCATGGGACATATTTGATACAGCTTGTTTGAGTTCATTTTCAAAGCGTATTTTCTCCATGTTTTCTTTAACATGCAGGTCAATAAGCTGATTGATTTCTAATCCCAGGTTTTCTATATCATTATCTAAAAGCTTCATATCTATTTTTTTGTTTGTTTTTCGATTGTTGTAACCTTGCAGCTGTTTGGATATCTTTTTCACTTCTTTTTTTAAAGAAAATAAACGAGTGAGAAAATATACAGCAACTATAGATACTATTATTAATAAATACAGCATTCCTCTCACCCGCTTTTTGAAAGTTATTTAATTTCTTTTCTATTAAAAACAAATACTCCGCATAAGATTACGATGATGACTGTTACCAGTGCTATGAGAATGGACTTTATCATTTCACCATTTGTCAATGAAAAATTGAATACTTCGCTGAATTGATGAAAGATAGAGTTCTCATATATCATATTTATAAATGATGACTTGGGAAGTTTTTCAATAGCAAACATAAAGATTGTAAATAAAATAGAAAAAATGATTGTTTTCCCGCTATCTTCCGTAAGCATTGCTATCAATATAATGATAGCTGTATAGCCTAGAAATTGAAGTGTAAATAAGGCAAAAGACGTACCTAAATACTTTATATTAGACAGACTTAATATATCTCCGTGGCCCAATAAGATAACCTCTAGGATGCCTGTCACTAAAGGAGTCAGTATCGTAACAATGATTGATCCAAGTGAAAAAACAAGAAACTTCGACATAAAAATATGAGATCTTTTATTGCCGCTTATCATTTGATTTTTGATGACGCCGCTATTTGAAAACTCGATAGAGATAAAAAATCCTGCAAGTGTACTGACTATCAAGTTAAATAGCAGGGGGAGTGTAAATGTTGATAAAGCATTCAGTTCACTTAACCCAGCACTGTCAAATGAAGTTCCAAACACTTGCCACCAGTCAATGTTGATGAGGTAATGTAACAATGCACTTAACCCAGTTATGGTAAATAATAATACCCAAAAGGTCTTATTCCGTTGTAATTTAAATAATTCTGCCTTGATAAGATTACTCATGGTCTGCACCTCCTACAAGCTTTGAAAAATAGCTTTCGAGGCTGTCACCATTTTGTGAGAGATGTTCGATCACCAGGCTGTTGTCTGTTAAAGTCATCGAAACTTTACGTACATCATCAAGGTAACTGTAAAGCTTGATGGTGCCATCTGGCATTACCTCAAAATCAGTAGTGGATAAAGTGTTTTCCAATACTGTTGCTCCCATAGTAGGATTATCAACTTTTATTCGTAAATGTTGTCTGCATTTTTCATCCAGCTCTTTTGACGAGAGTTCTTCTAGTAATTTCCCTTTGTGGACAATGCCATAACTGGTTGCTAGTTGATGTAGTTCACTTAATATATGACTTGATATTAAAACAGTTAATCCCTTTTCGCGATTCAATTTTTTGATTAATTCTCTAAGCTCAACGATTCCCATTGGGTCTAGTCCATTAGTTGGCTCATCAAGAATTAAGAATTCCGGATCACTTAATAATGCAATAGCAAGACCAAGTCTTTGCTTCATTCCAAGTGAAAAGTTTTTCGCTTTTTTCTTTCCCGTATTCGTAAGACCTACAAGCGCTAGTGTTTTTTTGATACATTCCTTTCCTGGAATGCCTTTTTGCAACCGATGCACTTCCAAATTTTCATATGCATTCATATTCGGAAAAAGTGCTGGGTTTTCGATAATTGCCCCCATTCTTTTCTGTGCATCTGTTAATTTATTCGAATTATCATTTCCAAATAACTCTATTGATCCGCTTGATGGAAAGGCAAGTCCTGTTACTAAACGCAGCAACGTTGATTTACCAGCACCATTTTGACCAATGAATCCATAAATTTCGCCCTTTTTGATCGATACATTAATATTTTCAAGGGCGAAATCATTTCCATATTGTTTTGAAAGATTATTTGTTCTTAAAATATATTCACTCATACATGATAGCCTCCCTTATTCGCTCTGATGCTAGTATAGGAACTAAAACATAAGAAAGGATTAAGACAAACCTTAAGAAAACATTAAGATTTAATGCGATAGCCCATTCCCCAGATTGTTTCTATATATTTTTTTTCCGGATTTGCTCCTGCGAGCTTATTTCGCAAGTTACTCATATGAACATTTACCGTATTATCATCACCACGGAAAGGCTCATTCCATACACTTTCGAATAGATTGGATTTTGAGAAGACTTTTTCAGGAGATGTCATAAGGAGGACTAAAATAGTATATTCACGGACGGTCAATGAAAGCTTTGTACCATTCACATAAACTGTTTTAGCTTCCAAATCGATCTGCATATCTTTATGTGTTAACGCTTTTCTCTTTTGCGGTTCGCTCGCACGTCTGTATCTTCTTAAGTGAGAATCAATCCGGGCAGACACTTCTTCAATATCAAAGGGCTTTGTAATATAATCATCAGCGCCAGCAAGCAAGCTGTTGATTTTTGTTTTTTGCTCCTCTTTTGCCGAGATGATAATGACGGGTACTGGGCTTTTTGCAGTTATCTTTGCAAGGATATCTTCGCCTGACATTCCTGGAAGCATTAAATCAAGCAAAATCAAATCCCACTCCTGCTTTTCCAGGTATAACAGCGCCTCTGTACCGGAATAAGCAGGTTGAGGAAAGTAATTGCTCTTTTTAATGATCTTGCATAATAATTGATTGATATCGTCGTCATCTTCTACGACTAAAATATTGATTTGTTGTTCCATTTTATTTTTCGCCACCATTCTTCTATTGTAGTAACAGATTATAAGATCAGGCATCGGATTTCAACGGGTGACCATATCATTTCCAGATATTATTTGAGGTCTTTATTCTTAGAAATAGATGCAGAACATCCAAACATGAAAATATATTCGACAAAACATGCTACTTACGACTCTTGTGAAAGCCTTAGGTAAACTGTAATCTTAATGTCATAATGTTTTAATATACTAATATAATGTGTGGTACACCT
>DATGTS010000124.1:0-19725 GCA_035301745.1 Candidatus Avamphibacillus sp. | reverse complement strand
GAAATTGTGATATGATAAAATATACTAAGTTACTTATAGTAAGTACCTTAAATAATATAGCAACAATGTGAGGTGAACAACATGACCGAATTATGCCCACGGTTTGAAAAGTCAATGGACATTATCAGTAAACGCTGGGTTGGACTTATATTATCTGAACTTTTAAAAGGAACAAAGCGCTTCTCTGAAATGGAGTCAGATCTCCCCATTAGTGGCCGCTTACTTTCTGACCGTTTAAAATATCTTGAAAAAGAAGGTATTGTAATTCGAAATGTTTATTCTGAATTTCCTGTTCGCATAGAATATTCACTATCCGAAAAGGGAAAAG
Source organism: Candidatus Avamphibacillus sp. (assembly GCA_035301745.1). Taxonomy (GTDB): domain Bacteria; phylum Bacillota; class Bacilli; order Bacillales; family Amphibacillaceae; genus MSJ-26. The sequence goes on along the minus strand of DATGTS010000124.1, from coordinate 19,397 downwards.
CACTTTCCCCTGTAATTAAGGAACTGGAAAAATGGTCCAAAAACTGGATAAAAACAGAAGACTTATCAAAAGCTGCCGAAAAATAACGAAAGCCTATCTTAAATTTTTTAGATAGGCTTTCGTTAATTAAAAATATATATTTTGAATAAGTAGGTAAAGATGCTCTATGATTATCAATTAGCTTATTGAACATTTTACTTTTTGTTCCTCTTTATACCCTGTCATTTTACCCTCATCCCAGCCTTATTCACATCACGCTATTTTATGGCTGCCAAGGGTAATTCGTACCAAAACTCTTCGCTAATTCTTTCGATTGCTTCCTTCTTTCTAACCGATTCATCGCTCTTTGCGGTGCACCTTTATGAAGGAGTTTCTCTTCCTCTGTTTCCGGATAAACAGGCTGAATTGCAGTTGGCCTACCATCCTCATCTACTGCGACAAATGTTAAAAAGGCAGTTGCACACACCTTACGTTCTCCAGTCGAAAGATTTTCTGTTACTGCTTTAACAAATACTTCCATCGATGTCTCATGTGTCCATGTAACAAAAGACTCCACACAAATAGAATCCCCTTCTTTGACAGGGTACAAAAAGTCAATGGAATCGGTCGAAGCAGTTACAACCGGGATACGAGCATGACGCTGAGCCGAAATTCCAGCAACATCATCAATATATGCCATAAGTGTTCCACCAAATAATGTTCCAAATGAATTAGTGTCAGGTGGCAACACGTGAGCAGTCTTAACAGCTAACGAATTCGTACAAGGCTTACCTTCCATCATAAGAATCTCTCCTTTTAAAAGTATAAATGTCCTTATTATTGAAATATATCTATAACACGGGTGATAATAATCTTGAAATGGATTCTTTAAAGCGAATACCTAAAGAGCGCTTATTGTATAACTTTTTGGTCATCTGAGTAGAGTGATTCACATCTTCATGAAAAGCATCCACCAATCGCTTAGCTAGACCAAAATCATATAAAAAAGCGTTCACTTCAAAATTCAATCTAAAACTGCGAACATCAATATTCGCTGTTCCTACCGTAGCAATTTTGTCATCAATTATAAGTGTTTTAGAGTGCATAAATCCTTTTTGGTAAATGTAAACTTTTGCACCAGCATTGAGCATATCACCCGTATGGGATAAGGTCGCCCAATAAACAAATGGATGATCAGGCTTGTTCGGGATCATTATATTCACTTCAACCCCCGAAAGTGCGGCAATACTTAACGCATCTCGCAAGCTTTCATCAGGAATAAAATAGGGAGTCTGTATATAAATTCGCTCCTTCGCAGACATAATCATCTTAATATAACCGTTTTTGATCTGCTCCCATTCTGAATCAGGTCCACTAGAGACAATTTGTATGCCAACATCCCCTTTTGGTTTTGCTGCATAATATCGTTCATCATATAATATATCTTTTCGAGATGCTTGATTCCAGTCTAAGATAAAACGCGTTTGCATATTTTTCACCGCATCCCCACATATTTTTAAGTGGGTATCACGCCAGTAGCCAAATTTTTTATGCTTCCCCAAATATTCATCTCCAATATTAAATCCTCCAATATACCCCACTTTCCCGTCAATAATCGCTAACTTTCTATGATTACGATAGTTAATTTTTAAGTTTAACTTAAAGAATTTAGGTGGAAAAAAGGATTCTACCTGAGCACCAGCATCTCTAATTCTTTTAATGTATTTATTCTTTAATCGTCTGGAGCCCAAATCATCAAAGAGAAGGCGGACTTCTACACCTTCATTTGCTTTTTTTATTAAGATGTTCGCTATTTTTTGTCCAAGCTCATCGTTACGGATAATGTAATATAATAAATGAATATGGTCCTTTGCCTTTTCCAAATCCTGAATTAAAGCATTAAACTTATCATGCCCATCAGTGAAAATTTCCACTTGATTATCTGTCGTAAGAATTGCATCGTTATTTCGTAAATGTAAATAATATAAGTCCTTATATTCAGCTAATCTCTCATCCTTAAATTGAAAGCGATTTTCATCAAGATCTCTTAGTTGTGATTGAACAGCTGCTTTAACACCAAGTTTACTTTTCGTATCCCATGTGAAAATTTTACGGTTACTTATTGGCTTTCCAAAAATCAAGTAAAGAAAAAAGCCTAGAATAGGGATAAATAAAAGCACCATTAGCCATGCCCATGCAGAGCTTGCATCTTTATGTTCCAGAAAAATAATGGAAAATCCTAAAGCAATGTTAAAAATAAGAATAAATCCAAATAAATAACTCACAATCTCCATGCGCATATCCCCCCAGTCAATAAAAAAGAATCAAACCATAAGATAAAATTAACTTATTCTACCTGTATACCCATTAATATGAAACATTCACCATAAACATAATCATAGCATATTGGCAAAAATTTCGTTACTTAGAGTGATGAGGTCACAAGATAGAATGATTTTATTATATTCCTAGAATGTCAAATGAATGTGTTTTTATAACGAAATTACTAATCGTTGACTTCTTCCTTTAGTATGAGTTATATTTTCTTTCCTACTACTAAAAAACACATCCGCTTTTTAATAGCAGATGTGTTTTAGTCTTTTTTCTTTTATCAAATATTCCTTCTACTCTTTATTTCTGAACGGTGACATCAGTCATCTTCAATGCTTGCTCAATATCTTCCCATATATCTTCCCACGCTTCAAGGCCGACAGATAAGCGAATAAGCTGATTACTAATGCCCATTTTCTCCCTGTCATCTTCAGGTACTACCGCATGTGTCATCGTAGCAGGATGCTCAATTAATGTTTCCGCATCTCCTAAACTAACAGCTAGTTTTAAAAAGGATAAGTTATTTAAAAAGCGCTGAACATCTTCTTTTGTTCCATCAATTTCAAAGGAAATAAGACCTCCACCTCGTTTCATCTGTTTTTTCATAATTGGATAATCAGGGTGAGATGTGTCTCCAGGATAATAAACGCTTTTAATCATAGGATGATGGTTTAATTTTTCAAATATCTTCTCCGCGTTGTCAGAATGACGGTCCATTCGAAGTGGTAATGTTTTAAGTCCACGAATTAACAACCATGCATCGAACGGTCCTAAAATACCTCCCATATCTTTTTGGGTCGTCATCTGAACTTCATCTAAAAATTCTTTTGATCCAACAACAAGACCAGCAATGACGTCACCATGTCCTCCAATATATTTTGTTGCACTATGAAGCACGACATCACATCCAAGTTCTAATGGTCGCTGCAAGTAAGGTGATGAAAATGTGTTATCTACAACTACCGGAATATCATACTCCTTTGCCACCTCAGCTACCATTTCTAAATCAATTAGTTTCATTGTCGGATTAATCGGCGTTTCTATATAAATACATGTTGTATTTGGTTTAATGAAAGATCGAATCTCTTCTTTTGTTTCCATTGCGGAAAAATCATGATCGATATTATATTTTTCTTTCATCATCGTTAATAAGCCAAACGTACAACCATATAAACCTTCCGATGCTAAAATATGATCGTTCGCTTTTGTTAAGGCAACAAGTACAGCAGATATAGCCGCCATACCTGAGCTAAATGCAAGACCACGCTCGCCCCCTTCTAGTGTTGCGATTCTCTCTTCAAGAACCGTCACCGTTGGGTTGCCAAGCCTTGAATACATGTAACCATCTTCCTCACCTGCAAATCGCCTTTCTCCTTGTTCCGCTGAATCAAAAGTATACGTCGAAGTTTGAAAAATTGGTGTGGAAAGACTACCTAACATGTCTTTGGTGTCATAACCTTCATGGATAATGGCTGTTTCAAAACGCTTATCATCTCTCGTCATATAAAACGCCCCCATTTTTTAAAAATTTGAACTCTTTAATAACTATCTTATGATACATTCCATTAAAATGAAAGCGTTTTCCAAATGTTTACTTAGCGCGTTGAAAAAGCGACAATGAATATAAATACTTATCGTCATCATAAAAATTATTACATCATAGATGAATGAATATGCTTAGTAACCATACTTAAATACTTTAGGGGGGATATTCATGAAGACGTTTCCTGATGGGATTCAATTTATGTATCCATGGCGTTCCTATCAAAAAAGAGTCTTACAAGAGTTAGATCAGCATTTACATAACCATCATTTGCATTTAGTTGCACCGCCAGGATCGGGAAAAACTGTTCTCGGCTTAGAAGTCATGTTGCGTGTAAACCGGCCAACTTTAATTGTTGCTCCTACCCTCGCCATTCGGAATCAATGGATTCAGCGTTTTATGGAATTGTTTCTTCAAACAAATGAAGAAATAGATTGGATTTCAAGTGATATACACAATCCAAAATTTGTGACAGTTACCACCTATCAAGCTTTACATAGCGTTTGGAGTCAAGAGGAAACCTCCAATGAAAGAAATAAAAAGGAACGAAATGTTCAGCAATCAAATTATACACAGTTAAAAAATCATCCATTCGGAATGCTTGTTTTAGATGAGGCACATCATTTACGCACGTCTTGGTGGCGCAGCACGATAGAATTGAGGGATGCTTTAAAAAATCCGAAAGTTGTAGCATTAACCGCCACTCCCCCTTATGATACTAGTTTAAGAGAATGGGATAAATATATTACCCTGTGTGGTCCTATCGATGCTGAAATTTACGTTCCAGAGTTGGTCAAAGAAGGAGAACTATGTCCACATCAAGATTATATTTATTTCACATCACCGACCAAGGAAGAAGCAGGTCCAATCCATATCTTTCATCAACATGTTAAAGAATTTTATCGGCAGTTGACAGAGAATGAGAGTTTTACAGATTTTCTGGAAAACCATCCATGGGTCAAAACTACGGAACATTATACAGAAGAGATCCTCTCTATGCCTTCTTATTTTTTCAGTATGCTTATTTATTTAAAAGAGGTGAACAGTGACAAATGGTCCCCTGCGCTACAGTTAATAACAGATGGTGAAGAAACACTCCCCACACTTAATTTTGAATGGCTAGAGGAAATGCTGACATTTATCTTGTTTCAGGACGAACAATATCAAGATGAGGAAGTATTACAATCTATTCATCGGACCTTATCAAGAATCGGTGCTATAAAAAGAAGAAAGGTCACGCTTAAATCGAATCAAAAAATAGAACGTTTATTAACACGAAGCACATCAAAGCTAGAATGCATTGAAAAAATTGTACATTTTGAATCAGATCACTTACAAAATGACCTGCGTATGGTCATCTTGGCAGATTATATTTTCCTTGAAGATTTGCCAAACTCATCTGATGATCAGAAGCAACTCGTTCGCCTAGGGGTCATACCTATTTTTGAACAATTGCGCAGAAAACAAAAAAACACCATTAAATTAGGAGTGTTAACAGGATCCGTTGTTATTTTACCTGTTTCTGCTTTGTCCATGTTGGAAAAGATTGCTGAAGAAAGACATTTTGTCTATGAAACAGAACCTCTACCCAATGATTCAAATTACGTCATGCTAAAGTGGAAAAGCAAATCCAATCACCTGATGGTTAGTGTATTAACAAAAGTCTTTCAAAAAGGTGGCGTTGAATGCATCGTGGGAACGGCAGCTTTACTCGGTGAAGGTTGGGATGCCCCGTCTATTAACTCGCTTATCATGGCCTCCTATGTGGGAACTTTTATGCTATCCAATCAAATGAGGGGGAGAGCGATTCGCGCTCAAGAAAATAACCCGAATAAGACAGCAAATATTTGGCATCTCGTTTGTGTGGATTTAGGTGAAAAGGATGCAGGATATGATTTCCAATCACTTCAAAGACGCTTCGATTCTTTAATGGGGTTACATGTAAAGAAAGATATCCTTTCAACTGGTATTGAGCGAATGGATGTACCTTTACCTCTAAAATCGTTGCATGATATCAAGCAACAAAATGAGGAGACAATGATAAGGGCAAGAAATCGAATGCATATGTTGCAAAGATGGAAAAATGCAATAAAAGTAGATCGAGAAAAAAAGGAAGTATTTTATTCAAATCATGAAAAACTCCCTCGACCGTTTGTACTGGAAAATACGATCATGGGCTTCCTATATTCTGGCTTATTTATTTTCCTCATCATGATGGGGCAAGAAATACAACATCTACATCGTATCTCTGGACGAAAAGAAATAATTGTTGCCTTTATCATTATAGCTGTTTTTTCAGGAATTCGCGCCGTACCTTTTTTATATAAAGCACTGAAGGGACTTTTCAGAAACATCACGCTTGAGAAAAACATGAATCAAGTTGCAAAAGCTCTATATCAGGCTCTTTATGACATTGGCTTGTTGCAGACAGCACTGAGGGACAATAAAATTTATACAGAGAAGATACTGCACGGATCTATTGTAGTCGTTTGGTTGAAATTTGGGACCATTCATGAACAAAAGTTATTTTTAAATGCTTTGCATGAACTGCTGGATCCAATCCAAAATCCAAGGTATCTACTATATCGAAGGCATGGCCGCTTTTGGAAACGAAAAGATTATCATGCCATTCCAGAGGAAATCGGAAAAAAGAAAGAATATGTAGAGCTTTTTCTCAAATCCTGGCAGAAATATATTGATCAAGCGGAATACATTTATACACGAACCCAGGAAGGCAGAAAAAAGCTTCTTATTGCAAGGACGAGGGCCATGTCTGCTCTTTCTCTAGATAAATCAAAACGGATTAGTGAATGGCGTTGACTAGTGATTTACACGAGTTTAAACCTTTTCTAGGTTAACCTTCCTTTCATTTTGCTTAACTAAAAAACAAAATAGTGGTTGACAAACAAAGCATCTTAAGTATATAATATTCTTTAAATTCAAAATTGAATCTCTTATCGAGAGTGGTGGAGGGACTAGGCCCTATGAAACCCGGCAACCGAAAAGTGAGATGAAACTCACTTTAAAAGGTGCTAAATCCTACAGGTCAATGATTGAACTGGAAGATAAGAGGAGGAACGCTTACATAAGTTAAAGCCCTCTTCTTAGGAAGAGGGCTTTTTATATTCCCCCTCTTCCTCCAGATCAAAAATCAAATATCACATTGGAGGAATAAACATGTCAAATTTTCAAAATCAAGAAACAGCTTTACTGCACGCAGGTCAAATCGCTGATCCAACTACAAGATCAAGGGCTGTGCCTATCTATCAAACAACATCTTATGAATTTCGTGACACAGAACATGCACAAAATCTATTCGGTTTAAAGGAACCAGGCAACATCTATACACGGATTGGAAACCCGACCGTTGCTGTTTTTGAAGAACGCATTGCTACGCTTGAAGATGGTGTAGCAGCTGTCGCAACTTCATCTGGCATGGCTGCAATTACACTATCTATTTTAAATATCGCCGGTGCTGGCGATGAAATCATCACGGACAGCAATCTATATGGTGGAACATATACCTTATTTGATAAAACTCTTCCTAAATTTGGAATTGATGTAAAATTTGTAGACGGTACTGATCCGGGCGCCATTGAACAAGCGATTACTTCAAAAACAAAAGCTATTTTTGGAGAAATAATTACTAATCCGAGTCTACATGTATTTGATGTAGAAACAGTCGGTGCAATTGCGCGAAAACATGGTGTTCCTTTAATTATTGATAATACCTTTGCACCTTACACAGCAAAGCCACTCACATGGGGCGCAGATATTATCGTCCATTCAGCAACAAAATGGATTGGCGGCCATGGTACAACAATCGGTGGTGTAGTTGTAGATGGTGGTAGATTTAATTGGGAGAATGAACGATTCCCGGAATTTACTGAACCTGACGAAAGTTATCATGGATTGATTTATGCCGAGCAAGGACCTGCTGCGTTTGCAACAAAACTTCGCGTACAGCTTTTACGTGATATTGGTGCATGCCTTGGTCCACAAAATGCATTCTTGCTTTTGCAAGGGCTTGAAACATTGCATCTTCGCATCGAACGACATAATGAAAATGCAGAGAAGATAGCAACATTTTTAAAAGATCATCCTGCAGTTGAATGGATCAATTATCCAGGTTTGAATAATCACGAGTCCTATACATTAGCAAACAAATACTTTAAGCATGGAGCTGGTTCTGTTATTACTTTCGGTATCAAAGGTGGGCGCACGGCGGGGCGCAAATTAATTGACTCTGTTCGTCTTTTCTCACACGTTGCAAATGTGGGTGATGCGAAATCGCTCATTATCCATCCAGCTTCCACAACTCACCAGCAACTGAGTGCGGAAGATCTTGAGAAAAGTGGTACACCAGAGGAGTTGGTTCGTCTATCCATCGGTTTAGAAGGTATTGATGATATCCTTGCAGACCTTGATCAAGCGATTTCTGTAGCAACTGGGGAAAAACAACTTATTCAACAAACAGAAAATGACCTTATCAAGGCCCTGCTCAGTTCTCCATTCAGCCGGGAAGGAGAAACGGTACGCCAAAAGGTAATTGCAGTTATTGGAGCACATAAAATATCAGATGAACTTGAAACACTTCGTACATTAGGATTTCAGGTTATTCCTATTGACGAGCAAGAAAGCTTAGAAACACTAAAGAATGTTCCATATCAAATTGATGCTGTTTTAACGGATAATAAACTTCCACAAACCCTTGTTGAGCAATTGATTAATAAACAAATCAAAGTTTTATGGGCTGAAAAGCTAAGTTCAGAAAATGATATTTTAAGTCACGCCAAAGCAGCAGGTATTAAAGTGATCACCGGTCGCTCACTGTGTGAAGATGCACTTCAACTGCGGAATCCTCAGCAAGCTGTAGCTGAACCTGTGAATTAATTTACTTGTCTAAAGGAGCGGTATCATGATTAACAAAAAGGAATTAATCAGAGAAGTTAATGATATATTCATTGGACCGCTCGTTTTAACCTCAGGAAAAAGACTGGAGCATGTTTCCTTGCGTTATGAACACATCGGTCCTGCCGATGCTCCAGTCATTCTTGTTTGCCACGCATTAACGGGCAATCATCTTACAGTTGGAACAGAAAATGAACCTGGCTGGTGGAGTGGTCTTATCGGAGATGGGAAGGATATTGATACAGAAAAATTCCAAATCATCACTTTTAATGTGCTTGGCGGATGTGACGGATCAACAGGGCCGACCACAATGAATCCGTTAACTAAAAGATCCTATCAAGCATCTTTTCCTAATATAACAGTCCGAGATATGGTTCATGCACAACACCAGGCATTAAAGCAATTAAAAATTGATAAAATTCATGCCGTTATTGGTGGATCACTTGGAGGGATGCAAGCCTTGGAATGGGGACTCATGTATCCTGAACAAATTGAAAGGTTAATCCTTCTAGCAACAACGCCTTATCTGTCTGATTACGGGATTGCTTTTAACCATATTGCTGAAACAGCCATTAAACAAGATCCAAACTGGAATAATGGATTTTATGATGAAAAAACGATGATACCTGGACTTGAGATTGCCCGCATGGTCGGGATGGTAACATACCGTAGTCCTCAATTATTTGCAGAGCGATTTAATCGAAAAAAAGTGGAGGACATGTTTGAAGTAACCTCTTACCTAAACTATCAGGGCAAAAAACTTAGAAAACGATTTGATGCCAACAGTTATCTTCGCTTGCTGCACGCTATGAACAATCATGACATCGGGAAGGACCGGAAAGGAATAAAGAATGCTTGCAAATCTTTGGCTATACCTGTCCTTGCATTAAGTTATGATAAAGACTTAATCTATGAACCCAGGTTGATTAAAGGACTTGTCCACCAACTCCCTAAAGCTACGCACCACCATATACAAACAAAGTTTGGACATGATGGCTTTTTAGTAGAGTTTGAAAAATGGGGGCATCTCCTTAAACAATTTTTAGAACAAAAGTGAGGATTAGAAATTGGTGCCTGCTAGCACACTGATAGAAATTGGAGGTTTTCCATTGAAAAAAATTCGGATTGGCCTTTTAGGATTTGGCACAGTAGGTAAAGGGGTATTTCAAACGATTCAAACCCATCAAAAAACATTAACAAAAACACTCGGTAAACCTGTTGAAATATCTAAGATTGTTGTAGAAAATATTGATAAACACGAGGACAGTGTGAATAAAGAAATACTAACAACTAATTTTCAGGAAATATTAAATGACCCAAAAATTAACATTGTTATTGAAGCCATTGTTGGGATTGAACCGGCAGCAACTTATTTAAAAAAAGCGCTTCAAGCGGGTAAACATGTGATTACAGCAAACAAAGAAATGTTTGCTCATCATGGAAAAGAATTAAAAAGTCTTGCCGAAGAAGCAGATATGAAAGTAGGATATGAAGCAACAACAGGGGGCGGAATCCCCATCATCCAAACAATCAATCAACTTTTACAAGTGAATCAAATTCATAAAGTATCCGCTATTTTAAATGGAACATCAAATTATATACTAACCGAAATGAGAATAAATGGGCTATCTTTCTACGAAGCTTTAACCCAAGCTCAAAAACTCGGATTTGCTGAAGCAGATCCGACAAATGATGTGGAAGGGTGGGATAGCTTTTATAAATTAATGATTTTAAGTGAACTCCTATTTGCTAAACAGCCAGATTGGAACACAGTGAAACGAGTAGGAATCGATAAAATAACTGACGCACGTATTAACGACTTACAAGAAAAGAACCAACGTATGAAGTTATTAGCGACACTGGAGGTAATGAATGGTACACTACATGCGTACGTAGAGCCTGTTATTTTATCGGAAACACATCCCCTTTTTGCTGTCGAAGGGGTTTCTAATGCAATTGCTTTAGAAACGGACCTTCTAGGGAACCTAACATTAACAGGTCCTGGTGCTGGCGCACTCCCAACAGCAAGTGCTATCATCGAGGACTTATGTATTATCTTGAAAAATAAGTGGATTTCTGAATTTAAATCACAAACAACGGTTATCAGTTAATCGTATATTTATTTTAAAGACCTTCATATTATAAAATCGGATCGGGCTGACCAAAATAAGAACTAAAGTTTTGGCCAGCCCTTCTTTCTGATTAGATGCATATAAACCGCTCTGGCAATTCACTTCTGATAAGTAGTACAATGTCTCCCATAGTTGATACATGTGAAGAGTCACGCTCCCTTTTTTAAATATCCTTTTCTAGACAGTAGAAGGAGCAATACGATATACTTATACACCAATTTCTCTTTTAAAAGCGTATAATAATGGGTAGAGGTATAGTAATTATGAATGCAAATAACTTTTCCAAACCTATTATCCTCATTAGCCCCGTCACATTATTTAACTTTTAAAATAATTTTAAACGTACATGGAATATATTAGCATAGGTGTGGTTATTATGAAGAGAAAGGCACTAATTATTCTCGTCATTATTACGAGTGGTTTTTTTATTTTCATATTATCATCCGACAAAACACAAACTACCCATTATAGGGATACTACAGTTATAGAAGAAAATAAAGAAGAAACTGAACCTGAATCTTCTGTTACAAAAAATAAAAATGAATCAACAGGAGAAGATTCAGAAGAAGAAATGAAACAAAAAGAAAATCCTGAGAGCAAAGTATCGAATATTATTGTAGAGGTCGTTCAAAATACAATAGACTTTTTTTCAGAAAAAGATTTAAATATTGTAGCAGTTGGGGACTCACTTACCCAAGGTGTTGGCGATAGTCAAAATCAGGGTGGTTACGTCGGTATCATTGATCGAACGATTAATAAAGATACAAAACATGCCAATATCCAAAACTTTGGAAAAAGGGGTGATCGCACAGATCAGCTGTTACTGAGGTTAAATGATCCTAAAGTAGCTACATCGGTTAGTGAAGCAGATATTATTTTAATTACTATTGGAGCCAATGATATCATGCAAGTAGTAAAAGAAAACTTTACCCAATTAACCTATGGCAAATTTGCGGATGCACGTAGCGATTATGAAAAACGCTTACGTGCGGTATTTGAACGAATCCAATCACTAAATGATGAAGCGAAGATTTATTTGATTGGATTTTACAACCCGTTTGCTAAATATTTTCCAGAGATTGAAGAACTCGGCATGATTGTCGACGACTGGAACGAGGTTGGAGAAAAAATGACTGGAGAATATTCAAACACGACTTATATCCCTACTAAAGATTTATTTGCCGATGAAGATATTGATCTGTTTGCAGAGGATCACTTTCATCCAAATGACAGAGGATATGAACGAATGGCTAAAAGGGTGTTAAATTATATTACGGAAGAAACGGAAGGGTGAGCATGTTGACTGAAAAAAAAGATAAAAAGAAATGGAAAAAATATTTCTTCCTCTTGCTCACAGCAAATGTAGCAATTATCGCGATTTTATTAACCCTTATTTTTTGGCCAATACCAGAAAAAAACTTACCTGATAAAAAGGAAGCTTTCGAACAAAAAAGTTCTGAATTCACGATTCGAACCACGAAGGAAAACGTGAATGAATTAATCAATGCTTACCTTAGTGAATGGTTAAAAAATACACAACAACAATACCGCGTATCACTTGAAGATGATGTTCATTTAACCGGAGAATTGCCTGTTTTTTCTACAACTGTTCCGCTTTCTGTTCATTTAGAACCGATTGTTCAAGAAAATGGAGATGTTGTGTTAAAACAAAATTCAATTTCTCTCGGTCTCTTGGAACTTCCAAATCAAAAGATTATGGAATATATGGATAAATATTTACCTACCCCAGAATGGGTGATTATCGATCCTAAAGAAGAAGAAATTTATATCGCAGTGACCGAAATGGATATTCGAAGTAATTTTGAAGTGGCTGTCGAACATATCGATTTAGAAGTAAATCATCTTGCAATTAAAATAAAAGTACCTTATGAAACACTAGGTATTGAGCCTGCTGAGGACTTGGAAATAATAGAATAAGAGAGTGATAGGTCAGTTTTCCTTTCCGCTAATGGGAAAAGAATCTGACCTAGTTATTCGTACAGAGCCATGAGATTTTTTACTTCTTTTTTAACACGGCTTTTAAGATAGTCTGGCGAGAGGACTTTTGCTTGATCACCCCAAGTTAGTATCCAATTGACCAGTCCATCCGAAAGTTTTGCTTTCGTTGATAAAATAAAGTGGTTATCTCCATCCTTTCGAATATCTGCATCAAGCCCAAATCGATCAAGTACTACATTAATTAACTCATTGTTGAAACGAATCTTAATCCGAATCTCCCTACCCGCAAACATCATAAAGCTTTGATCCACGTATTCTTGTAAATGAAACTCCTGACGAACAAAAGACTCTTCACTGATCTTTGCTCCTCTAATCCGGTCCAGGCGATAATGACGCATTTCATCCGTTTCTTGAAAACGACCAATTAAGTAGTAATTATCATTTTGCCATATTAGTGCATAGGGTTCCACATAATAAAAGCTCCCATCACGCCCATATACAAATTCTTTATCCACATTATAGCGTCCATATTGATATATAAGGACCTTTTTCTCTGAAATTGCCCGGTGGACTTGATCAATATTATATTTCACTCGTTCATATTCTTCATTAGAGGATTGACTAAACATAATTGGCCCGGGGAAAGTTTTTGCAATATGTTTACTTGTCAGCTGCTTTACTTTTTCAATTAAATTTTGTTTCTCATTTGTCGTTATAAATCGCGCAGATAAAATCGCATCAATGATTAAACGAAGTTGATATGTCTCAAAGAGCCTCGCTTGGTGGCTGTACAATATTTTTCCGTATTTTCCTTTATTCTCCTGAATCTCAAAGTCCACCCTATTAAGGGCTTCCATATCACTTTTTATCGTTCGTTTATCATACTTTTCATCTGAAAAAGACTTTAGCTTACTAATTATTTGCTCCATATCTAATTGATTCATTGCATCAGTTTCGTGAAACAATATTTCCTTCAATTTCAATAATCGATAACCATTACCTCGCTCCATCTTATCCCTCCTTATTTAAGCATAAAAAAAGAGTCTGTATGATACAGTTTAAGACTCTTTTTAACGAATCACAAATTGTTTTACTATTTTTGTAATAGTAAACAGAACGGGGTGTTTAGCGGAGTCCTCATTTACAATAACACGTTCTACTTGAACACCAGCTTTCTTATAATTCCCAAGTTTTCCCTCGTAGACTTTTATCATCCCGGGATGATTTCGAATATCTGAAGGGGTAACAAAACAGGCTGGTTTTTCTATCCGAAACGATGGCACATCTTTCATAACGGTCGCTGCAAACTGCGAACAAAAAAAAGCTCGTTTTCGATGAATCTTAATATTTAATAATACACCTATAAGTCCGATAAAATTATATTTATAATACTCTTTTTCGCTTTCAAATTGCTTTATATATCTTGTCAGACAGCGAAATTCCGCATCTGATAGATTAAAAGAATAAATGGCACAAGCCGCGTCTTTTAAGAAGATTCCCCTAATATCTTCTTTTACAAATCCACCACTAAATGGATTTCTTGGGTTTTTTCGTCCAAAGCTATATACATCGGTCAATGTAGAATTCAAACTAATGGATACATGATTCAGTGTCTTATTCGTAAAGAAATTAATGATCCTTGATAAATAAGTTCCTGTATCGGTAAAAACAAAATAAATCGTACGCTGTTTTTTCCCCATCACGCTCCCCCCCTCATACAAAAAAATGATAAGCGTATCAAAAGTTTACCTAATTAAACACAAAGTTACAAGTGGTTTTTTAAATTTAAAAGTTATTTAGAGAAGACACCTCTAAAAATACGATGACTCCTGTCAACAAGGCATTTATCCTAAATGAACAATTTTACGAATTCCAACTTCAATTTCTTTGTTTTAAGATTTAACTATACAAGAAGGAACCAAAAGAATAATTATATACTGTTGACTTAAGATTGACCTCATCCCCGAAATAATTTAAGCTTACTTTAGTTGTTTATTTAATGGAGGAAAAATACGATGATTACAGTATCTAATGTTAGTTTACGATTTGGAGATAAAAAGTTATTTGAAGATGTTAATTTAAAATTTACCCCAGAGCATTGCTATGGTGTTATTGGTGCAAATGGTGCAGGGAAATCCACGTTTCTAAAAATATTGTCTGGAGAAATTGAACCCCAGACTGGCGGCATATCAATGGCACCTAACAGCCGACTCGCTGTACTGAAACAGGATCACTTTGCATATGAAGATCATCAAGTTCTTGATACGGTTTTAATGGGTCATGAAAAACTTTATCAAGTGAAGGAAGAAAAAGATGCGATTTATATGAAAGCAGATTTTTCCGAAGAAGATGGGATGAGAGCAGCTGAACTTGAAGGTGAATTTGCCGAAATGAATGGCTGGGAAGCTGAATCAGATGCAGCTGTTTTATTAAAAGGGCTTGGAATTGATGAATCACTGCATACAAAAAAAATGGCCGACTTATCAGGTGATGAGAAGGTAAAAGTATTACTCGCTCAAGCGTTATTCGGGAATCCGGATATCCTCTTGCTGGACGAGCCTACAAACGGGCTTGATATTCAAGCAATCCAATGGCTAGAAGAATTTCTCATTAACTTTGAAAATACAGTGATTGTTGTCTCACATGATCGTCACTTTTTAAATAAAGTATGCACCCATATCGCAGATGTTGACTATGGAAAAATCGAAATTTATATTGGAAACTACGATTTTTGGTATGAATCAAGCGAACTAGCTAAGAAAATGGCTCAGGAAGAGAATAAGAAAAAAGAAGAAAAAATAAAAGATCTACAAGCATTTATTGCAAGATTCAGTGCTAATGCATCTAAGTCAAGACAGGCAACGTCACGTAAAAAACTGCTTGATAGCATTACACTAGACGATATTAAACCATCATCCCGAAAATATCCTTATATTGCTTTCACTCCAGAACGAGAAATTGGTAATGATTTATTACGGGTTGAAGGACTTACAAAATCAATAGACGGTGAAAAAGTCCTCGACAATGTTAGTTTTGTGATGAATAAAGATGATAAAATTGCACTTGTCGGTCAAGATGATATTGCGAAAACGACGTTATTTAAGATTCTAATGGGTGAAATGGAACCAGATGCTGGCACCTATAAATGGGGAATTACTACATCACAATCCTATTTCCCTAAAGATAATTCCGCTTATTTTGACGGAATAGAGCTAACACTTGTCGACTGGTTACGTCAATATTCTCCAGAAGACGAAACAGAAACATTTTTACGAAGTTTCTTAGGCCGGATGCTTTTTTCCGGAGAAGAAGCATTGAAAAAAGCAAATGTGTTATCAGGTGGAGAAAAAGTTCGCTGTATGCTTTCCAAAATGATGTTAAGCCATGCGAATGTGCTACTTTTAGATGAACCGACCAACCACCTTGACTTAGAATCCATAACCGCATTAAATAACGGATTAATTAAATTTAAAGGATCTATTCTCTTCTCATCCCATGATCATGAGTTTATTAATAGTATAGCGAACCGCTTAATTGAAATTACACCAAATGGGCTGATTGACAAACAAATTAGTTATGATGAATACGTCCGTGACCAAGAATTACAGAAAAAAGTTCAGGAAATGTATGTCGTTTAAAGAGAGATGTAAAGCTCCAGCTTATTAATTTCAAAAAGCAAGACTCAAGATTTATTTTGAGTCTTGTTTTTTCTATTTCTGTCATGGCGTCTTTATTCTCTTCCCAGATGCTCCCTCTCGATCAATTTTGCGCCTTTCGAGTGAACTTTAATCGAGACAGAGACTCTCTCGGTCAATTTTGCCCCTTTCGAATGAACTTTAATCGAGACAGAAGCTCTCTCGATTAATTTTGCGCTTTTTGAATGAAGTTTAATCGAGACAGAGCATCTCTCGATTAATTTTGCGCTTTTCGAATGAACTTTAATCGAGACAGAGGTTCTCTCGGTCAATTTTGCGCCTTTCGAGTGAACTTTAATCGAGACAGAAGCTCTCTCAATCAATTTTGCGCCTTTCGAATGAACTTTAATCGAGACAGAGACTCCCTCTCGATCAATTTTGCGATTTGCGAATGAACTTTAATCGAAACAGAGCATCTCTCAATCAATTTTGCGCCTTTCGAGTGAACTTTAA
Organism: Candidatus Avamphibacillus sp.; assembly: GCA_035301745.1. Taxonomy (GTDB): domain Bacteria; phylum Bacillota; class Bacilli; order Bacillales; family Amphibacillaceae; genus MSJ-26. Next base: position 2,394 of record DATGTS010000124.1, on the reverse strand, counting down.
TCGAGACAGAGACTCTCTCGGTCAAAAATCACTTGAAAGATTAATTTTTAAACGTGAAAGAACTTTTCCTTATTAAAAGTGAATTAAGTACACTGTAAGCCACAAGTCGAACAGATAAAAATAATACATAGGAAAATGGTTCCAAGTATCAGTTCTGATAATTGGAACCATTGGTAAGTTATTCTTGTGGAGCAATGTCTAAATCTCTTTTAGGTTTATACTGTTTCCTTTTCCTTAATTTTTTCCAACATATCCTTCGTCATTTTATCTAAATCATATTCTGCTTGAAAACCCCATTCGTTTTTAGCTTCTGTCGGGTCAATGTGATTTGGCCAACTTTCAGCAATCGTTTGCCGAACGGGATCGACATCATAAGATAACTTAAACTCTGGGATATGCTTCTCGATGGCAGCTGCAAAATCTTCAGGTGCTGCCGAAAAGGATGTGATGTTAAAGGCATTCCGATGGATGAGCTTGTTTGGGTCAGCTTCCATTAAATCTATGATCGCATTGATTGCATCTGGCATATACATCATATCCATCTTTGTATTTTCGCCGATAAATGATGTATAGGCTTTATTTTTGATTGCTTCATAATAAATTTCTACAGCATAATCCGTTGTTCCTCCACCAGGTGGTGTTTTATACGAAATAAGACCTGGAAAACGAACGCCCCTTGTATCAACACCAAAACGTTCATAATAATAATCACAAAGGAGTTCGCCTGATACTTTGTTTACCCCATACATTGTTGTTGGGCGCATCAATGTATCTTGAGGCGTATTATCCTTTGGTGTTGATGGGCCAAATGCACCGATAGAACTTGGAGTAAAAAACTGCAAATCAAGTTCACGAGCAACTTCCAGGGCGTTAACGAGTCCACCCATATTAATATTCCATGCTTTCATTGGATCTTTTTCCGCAGTTGCTGATAAAAGAGCGGCCATGTGCATGATCGTATCCACCTCATAGTTTTTTGCCACTTCATATAACTGCTTTTGATCGGTCACATCGACAAGTTCAAATGGGCCTTCGGTAGTCTTATCTTTGATATCCGTTGCGATGACATTGGAATTTCCGTATAGCTCTCGCAGTTTTGTCACCAACTCTGAACCAATTTGCCCGAAAGCCCCGGTAATAAGAATTCTTTTCATCGTCATCCCTCTCTCTTACAGAGTTTGTTTAGATTATATTCATTTCTTTACCGATTTTTTTATAAATAGCAAGAGCTTCATCAAGCATTTCTTTTGTATGGGCAGCAGTTGGCATGTTGCGAACCCTTCCTGTTCCACGTGGCACGGTTGGGAACACAATCGATTTTGCATAAACTCCTTCTTCAAAAAGACGACGGCTAAATTCTTGTGAAGCTTTTTCGTCCCCAATAATACAAGGTGTAATCGGTGTTTCACTTTCGCCAATATCAAAGCCTAATTTTTTCAATCCTTCTTTTAGATAATTGCCGTTTTCCCAAAGCTTATCAACAAGATCACTACTTTCCATTAATAGTTCAACAGCTTCAGTACTTGCCACCGCATCAGCTGGCGTAACTGCAGTTGAGAATAAAAATGGACGTGAGCGTACTTTCAACCAATCAATTAATTTTGCTTTACCTGCGACATAGCCTCCAATGACACCAATCGCCTTCGATAGTGTTCCCATTTGGAAATCAATTTTATCTTGAAGTCCAAAATGTTTCACAGTTCCCGCACCATTTCCAAGTACCCCAGAACCATGGGCATCATCTACATAAGTAATAAGGTCGAATTCTTCTGCAATCTCGACAATTTCAGGAAGTTTTGCAATATCACCATCCATTGAAAAGACGCCATCTGTAATGACCATGATTTTTTTATACTTCCCTGAATCAACCGCCTCTTTTGCTTTTTGGCGTAAATCATCCATATTTGAATGTTCAAACGGAATAATTTTTGCTCGAGATAAGCGGCAGCCATCAATAATCGAAGCATGATTCAATGCATCAGATAAAATTGCATCGTCTCGATCCATTACAGCTGATATAGCTGCCATATTACAATTAAAACCTGATTGGAAGGAAATCACAGCTTCTGTTCCTTTAAATTCAGCTAGCTTTTTCTCTAATTCTACGTGTAAATCTAGCGTTCCATTAATCGTACGAACAGCCCCTGCACCAACTCCGTGTGTATCCACTGCTTCTTTCGCTACCTTTTTCAAGCGCTCATCAGTTGCCAGACCTAAGTAGTTATTAGAAGAAAGATTAATTAACTCTTTTCCATCAATCTTAATTTTTGGTCCATTTGCTCCTTCGACAGGATCTATTTCATTGTATAATCCACGTTCTTTTAAATCCGTAATATTTTCTGTTAAAAAACGATCTAAGATTTTGCTAGTCATCTTACCTCGTCCTCCTTTAAT
>DATGTS010000123.1:0-17013 GCA_035301745.1 Candidatus Avamphibacillus sp. | reverse complement strand
ATTACTCCACTTAGAATGACCAGCCACCTGAGCATTCTCCTCTCTAGGAATTTCCTTTATAACTATATCAAAAAATGGGATTAAATGAAAGTAAAACTTAAGCGCCTGCCCATTAACCTAACCGGTTATTTCAAAAGAGGAATACTATACTACTTTAGCGGCGGATATATACAAAGACTCCTGTGGGAACCAAATTATATAAAGTTATTTTAAAAAAGTTTCTTACGATGGTATTGAGGTAATGGTGAACGTTTATGCATCGTTTTTTCATGCATTTGTTCAATGCGTTTTTTATCCTTTTCAGGGACAGCCTCTCCTTTAATATATGCATCAATGACATCATAACTTATGCCCATTTCACCTTCATCTGTTTGACCTTCCCATAAGTCAGCACTTGGTTTCTTTTGAACAACTTCTTCAGGAACCCCTAAAAATGAAGCCATCTCCTTTACTTCCCCTTTTGTAAAGTCAATGATAGGTTGTATGTCAACCCCACCATCTCCATATTTTGTGAAGTAACCTGTGTACCACTCTGATGCATTATCCGTCCCAACCACTAAGTAATTATAGTTGGTTGCAATCGTATACAGCGTACCCATTCTTAATCTTGCCCTTAAATTTGCATCAGCCATTTGCTCATTATCGTTATTATGATCCTTTTTTAATTGTTCTCTTATTTGGTCAAACATCACTTGATGGGTTTCAGTTAAATCAATTGTCACGCTTTGTATATCACAGCTTTCTATTACTTGGTTAGCATGCTCTACATCTTGTGGGTTACTTTTTAATGGCATGATTACCCCTAGAGAAGACTTGGGACAAGCTTTTTTAATTAAATGTGCTACAACTGCTGAATCAAGTCCACCACTAACACCAACCACTAATCCCTTTACCCCTGTTTCATCCACTTTTTGTTTTAACCATGAAACTATATCATCAATGACTTTTTCCATCTTAACTCTCTCCTTGCCTGATTAATTTCTAATATATCGATTTTAACATTTTATTTACTGCTTTCGAAAACTTCTTTCGTTTCATCCACTTTTGTTCCATCTTTTGTAAATAAAAAGGAGTAGCTATTTTAGATTTACTTGAAAGATAATGACGCCATTCTCTCATAACATCACTAGGTACGAGTATTCCAAGCAGCCATTTTTCAATATCATGACGTGGGACTATATTGTAAGATAATAATTTATCTAAATCCCAATTAACATAAGGTAAAAACCTTTGACCTAATTGAATATAATCATAGATATGTGGTGCACAACTCAATAAATCAAAATCGATCAAATAAACCTTGCCTCTTTTTATAAAATTATGTGAAGCAACATCACCATGAATCCAAGTCCCATTCTTTAGCGCTTTCACTTCATAAGATGACCAAGGAATTCGGTTTAGTTTACTAAGATATCTTTCAGTTAATTGTACTATATCCATATAAAGGTTTGCAAAACCATGCTTTAAAAAGATATTCTTCGTCCTCTGAAATGACTGCATCCGCCTATGCCATCTTTCTATAATTAATGTTTTTTTGATTACTGGCTTGATATGAATCTTCATTGCATCTTCATGAAATGCTTTTAATGCGAGAGTAACGTCCTTCCTATCCTCTTCATTTTTATAATTGAGTTGTCTTCCAACGATATAAGGTGAAATAGTCCATATGAATTGATTATTTGTTATTGTTTTATTTCCATTGGGAAACTCCTTAAAAGGTATGATATTCGTGGTATTGGAATTTATCTTATCAAAAAACCCCCATTGTTGATGCACCATTTTTTCCTTTTGATGGGCTTTTAATATAAAGGCTTCTTCACTAAAACTTTCTATATAGAAAACATTTCGCTTAATAGATGATATTTTTTTTATTTCCAGCTCACCTTCAGAAAGCAAAAAAGAAGAGAGACGATAATAAGAAAAATCGTCTCTTCTTTTATTATTTTCCATTTAATTATTCTTCCTCTTCATCTCTAAATGGGGGTGGAGTTGGATAAAAATTTGCTGTATTCTGTGGTGGTATAGGAGGATAGCTAGCAATTGGTTCATCGACATTCATATTTCCATAGAGATCTGGGGAATGATAATCTACCTGCTGATTTAAATGATGTGCATTTGATAAATCATCACCAAACATCATATGTCCATCGTTATAATCTTTCTGATGGTTCGATGAATAATCATGCATAGGTTGCTGATTATCATTCATATTATATTGCGGATGCATCGGAAAGTGATTATCTTGATAAACATTTGGAAAGGAAGGTGCTCCACTATTACATCCACAATCTCCAGAATAAGAATGGTGCGGCATCTGCATATTAGGATTCCATGGCATAACAGGTGGTAAAGGGACCGGGAAATTCTCCTGCATGTGTCCTTCTACCATATGATGAGACATGCATGAACAAGGATGAGGTAAATAATGGCAATATACTGGATGCATATGTGTAAAGGGCAAAGGTTGCGGCACATATTGTTGTTCCGTCTCTTTAGTAGGTATATCAACTTCAGGTTTCACTGCGGTGTGTAAATGTTCTGGAAGTGATGGAGGTATTTGATATTTTGTATCAATTTTTTCTTTCTTCTCTTTCTTTTTTACTGGTTCTTTTATTTCTTCTTTCACTTTTTCTTCTTTCATTTTGTAGGTTGGTGGCATTTGCGGTAAATTAATCATCGTATAATGATTCATTTCCTGCTCCATTTTTGGCATTTGTAACGTTGGTGGTCCAATCATTTGTGGTTGTTCAGGCATTTGTGGTAATGGCATCTCAGGTTTTATTTCGATTTTCTTTTCTTTTTCATCTTCTTCAACCTTAATAGGTTTTTGTGGGATTTGCTTTTTTTCCTTTTGTTTCACTTTCGTTTCTTTTTTTGGGGTTTCTTTTTTTACAGTCTTTGTTGTGCTAGGTACTTTCACTTTCATACCCGGCATAATCATATCTGGACTTGATAATTGGGGATTTGCTTGTTTAAGTCCTTCAAAATCAACATTATATTTTTTAGCAATCTCCCACAAAGTCTCCCCTTTTTGGACTACGTGAATTTTCACCTTATTTCAAACTCCTTTCATTTAAATAACTAGGCTAATTACTCTATATCAACATATGCAAGTAAATATGAAATGTTGAAAAAAGATTTAGGAGTAATCCATTTAAAAAGCCATTTAAATCTGTATTAGAATTTAAATGGCTTCCAAAATTCATCCCATATTACGTTACTCCTAGAAGATCAAACTCCAGAACTTAATACGTCAACTCGTTTAACAAATTCAATCCGTCTTAATGCTTTTATTAAATCTTCTATAGCTGTATTTAAATTTGCAATGTCTAAAGATAAGGTAACATTCGCTTTTCCATGAATTGGAATCGTTTGATGGATGGTTAAAACATTACTGCCGTGTTTCGATATGACTCCGAGCAAATGAGATAGTGTCCCTGGATGATCTTCTAAATGAATAAAAAGTGTCATAATTTTATCTTTCACTAGTGCTTGAAAAGGGAAAACAGTTTCTTTATATTTGTAAAATGCACTTCTTGATAGCCCACATTGCTTCGCAGCTTCGTGAATCGTATTTGCTTTTCCGCTTTCAAGTAAATCTTTCACTTTAATCGTCTTTTTCATTGCTTCCGGTAAAACATCACTTCGTACAAGATAAAATTTTTCTTTGCTATCAACCATTGCTAATTCCCTCTTTTAATAAAAGCATGTTATTCAACGAATTCAAACTCATAATCTAATAACCTTATTGTATCTCCATCTTTAACGCCTCTTTCACGAAGTGCTTTATCTACCCCCATATTCCGTAATTGACGTGAAAATCTTTGTGTTCCTTCTTCCCTAGAAAAATCAGTCATGTGAAAGAGCCGTTCAACTTCTCTTCCTGAGAGCACAAATGTTCCATCCATATCACGGGAAATTTTAAATGCTTCCTCCTCTTTTTGATATCGGTAAACCACTTTATGTTCTGTTTCTTCTAGTTCTGGTGTATGTTTTGGAATCTCTTCCAAAAGATTCGCAATGGCTAATAAGAGATTTTTCAGTCCGTCTTTCGTAATAGTTGAAATAGGATATAGGGATACATCTTCTCCTAATTTTCGTTTAAATAGTTTTAAATTTTCCTCTGCACCGGGCATATCCATTTTATTAGCTACAACGATTTGCGGACGTTTCATGAGTTTTTCATCATATTCCTTTAGTTCCTGATTAATCGTTAAATAATCGCCATAAGGATCTCTGCCTTCTATAGCTGCCATATCAATTACATGAACAATAACCCTCGTCCGCTCAATATGTCTTAAAAATTGATATCCAAGACCAACCCCTGCATGTGCACCTTCGATAAGTCCAGGCAGGTCTGCCATAACAAAACTCCTGTGATCACTTGTATCCACAACACCAAGATTTGGCACTAATGTTGTAAAATGATAATCGGCTATCTTTGGTTTTGCTGCAGTAACAACAGAAAGCAAAGTTGACTTTCCGACACTTGGAAAACCGACCAATCCAACATCAGCTATTAAGTTCAGTTCTACTTTAATATTTTTATCTTCTCCTGGTTCACCATTCTCAGCAAAAGCTGGCGCAGGATTTCTTGGACTTTGAAATCGACTATTTCCACGTCCGCCGCGTCCGCCTTTAGCAATCACGGCCTCTTGCTCATGGGTCGTTAAATCTGCAATAACTTGTTTTGTATCTTCATCTACAACAATCGTTCCTGGTGGTACAGAGATGATCAGTGGCTCGGCATTTTTCCCATGCTGATTTTGACTCATTCCATTTTCACCGCGTTTGGCCTTAAAATGCCGATTATATCTAAAGTCCATTAACGTGTTAAGCCCTTCATCAACTTTAAATATAACGTCTCCACCGTCACCTCCATCTCCCCCAGCTGGTCCACCTTTTGGAACATATTTTTCACGACGGTAAGCTACGAGACCGTTCCCACCATCACCTGCTTTAACATATACACTGGCCTGATCAATGAACAAAATAACTCACCTCTTTATATTAGGTATTTCTAATTGTAGGATAAGTTGATTATCCATACCCTCTTTACCGATATATTTCCCATTCTTGTTTAATTCCATGATAAGTTGTTTTTCATCTTTAAAATACCCGTTAATGATATAATATAAATGAATCTCCCCAGATACTTTCTTAAGTTCAAGATGAATGGTATAAAGCTCCGTATGCTCTCCAAAACTTTCGATTGTTTTAACGACTGTCTTAGATTTTTTCATTAATTGATTATCAAGATGAATTAAACATCGATTTTCTATATGTATTTTGTAAGTCATCCGTATATTTTCATAAAATGAATTAAACTGTAATAACCACAATAAAAAGTTTGGCGTATTTAAACTCATAAGCTTTCTCTCTTCATTAAAATCGTCAATTAGTTCATTTAGTTTTTCATTAACATGATCCGTCTTTTTCATACTTGCATATCCTTTTATTACTTGCAAGCGGTTCATCAAATCATGACGATAATGCTGCAAAAGCTGAACAACTTCATCATTTTTCACGTCTATCTCTCCCCATCCTGCTAGAAAGTATAACAGAAAATGAGATGGACTGCATGTTTGATAAAAAGGGAAATGATTATGAACAACAATAAAAAACTCCAACCATTAAAATGGTTAGAGTTCTTCACGATTGCATGTATCATACTTTCATTTTACTGTGCTACTTCTTGTGTTTCAGGGTAGACACTTACTTTTTTACGATTACGGCCAATACGTTCGAATTTCACAACACCATCTACCTTAGCAAAAAGAGTATCATCGCCACCGATGCCTACATTTACACCTGGATAGATAGATGTTCCGCGTTGACGGAATAGAATAGAACCGCCAGTTACAAACTGTCCATCAGCACGTTTTGAACCAAGACGTTTTGCGTGAGAATCACGACCGTTTCTTGTACTACCTGCACCTTTTTTCTGAGCAAAGAATTGTAAATCTAAACGAAGCATATTTTTCCCCTCCTTACTTAACATTAATTTTTATAAACTGACTATATTCTCGTTCTATTGTTTTCAAAGAAATGATCATAGCCTCAAACAATAAAGATGCTTTTTCCCATAATTTCTCATCCATGGAATGAGGTAACTCTACTGAAAGAAAACCGCCTTCCTTCCCTTGTTCTATTTGGAGTGGGATATCACATAATTCCAAAACTGCATTCACTGCACCAAATGATACAGCAGATACAGCTGCACATACTAAATCATAGCCATAGGGACCACTTTCAGCATGTCCAGATAATTCAAAGGAAGATATTTTATTATCATTTTTCCAGATCGTTACTTCAATCATAGTTCAGAATCCTTATAGATTAATTTTATCAACAACCAATTTTGTATATGGTTGACGGTGTCCTTGTTTACGGCTATAGTTTTTCTTCGGTTTGTATTTAAATACAGAAATCTTTTTCTGAAGCCCTTGTTTAGCAACTTTTGCTGTTACAGTAGCTCCATCAACGTAAGGAGAACCTACTTTGACATCGTCTCCTCCAACAAAAAGAACTTTATCAAAAGTTACTGTTTCATCTTGATCAGCAGCAACCTTCTCAACATAAACTTCTTGTCCTTCTGTTACTTTAATTTGTTTTCCACCTGTTTCAATAATTGCGTACATTTCACTGCACCTCCTTATACTAAGACTCGCCATAGAGGTATCTTACAAAGTTACAATAACTTATAAGAATTTAAAACCTATTCTGAGCGGTTGTAGCACTGGTGCTACATCATTAACGTATTGATATTAGCATATTTTCTTCATCAATGTCAAGAGGTAGTCCGCTTTAGACCAGATGCTTTTTTAGATCACCAGCTTTTATATGGACTTGTTTATCATGAAAATAAACCCGTAAACAATCATTCTCATCAAAAAAAGTGCGTGAACGATTTGAATAAGATACATATATCGGATGCTTTCTATTTTTATAAAACTTTTCGAATATATTCATTAATGGTGTATCAGGCAGAACAGATATTGGACTAACTTTTTGAACTGAGGCATCTCCCTGATATCTCTTAAGTAAAAATCGCAAAAACACATAATAACGTTTATCCCATTCCTCTTTATTTTCTTTTAATAAAAAGACTATGATTAAGAAGACTCCCATATGAAAAGGGAAAAAGACAAATTTAAAAATTAAAATAAGTATGCAAGCCAGCATCGATAGGATAAGAATACGATCATAAGCTTTTCTAAACGGAGAATACTTAGCTAAAATAAAAAAAGCTAGTTTTCCACCATCCAAAGGCCAGATCGGCAAAAGATTAAATAATAAAATGAGCGTATTATACAAAAATATCATGTCCCAAATAGGTGTTGAAATAAGTTGTATTTGCCCAAGCGAATCAATAAATAAAAATAAATAAATAAACAAATGCTGCAAGGGACCAGCTACTGTAACAATAATATCTTCATGAAACGGCCTATTGCCGTGTTCGTCTGTATCCATTACACCCCCAAAAATCCATAACATAATCCCTTTAATTCTCCATTTAAAAAATTTTCCCGCTCCATAATGGCCAAGCTCATGGAACAAGACGATCGATAAAATAATAAACAACTGCAAAAACGTACCAGTTACAAATGAAATAATGATAAAGATAATCAGAATTGGATGTATATGTATAGGTGGAAGAATTCTACTTGTTGTCATCGACTTTTATCACCTGAACAGGATCAACATACTCTTTATCTTTTTCAATCGAAAAATAAACCATTTGCTCATCTTCTGTAGGTGTAAAATGGCCAATGACCTGATTACTTTCAATCAATTGATACAAATGGACATCAATTGATTCCAAATGTCCATAAGTTGTTTTGCTCCCATCTGCATGTTGAACAATAACAGTATTATCTGTATGCTTATCTTTACCTGCAAAAATTACAATCCCTTCTTGTAAAGCAGATACGTTAACAGCCTCTTCAGGTGCAATCAAAACACCTTCACCATTATCCTCAAAAGACTCCACTACATTCCCGTTGACAGGTAGTGCTAAAGCATTCGTTCTCTTTTTAGTTTGATGTTGATTATCTGTGAGAGACAAAGGGTTTCCGAATGTTTCTTTATACCAATGATTGATTTTTGCAAATGGAAACTCTTCTGTTAATGCTTGACTTGTCCAATCTTCGACATTGGAGAGCATAGCTGAATCTGTTTCCCATATAAAGGCCACACCTAAAAACAATAACACAGAAAGAATTCCTTTTAGAATAAAGTGGGAAAAAACACGGCTATCGTGTTTATTTTCTGTGGAGGAATTGTCTAAAAAACTTGGAAAGTAGCCATGCTTTTCTTCTTCTTGTGGAAAAACCGGAGTTATTTTCTTAGTATACTTATTGTTTTTCTCCGCAGGAAGGTCTCGCATTTTCTTTCGCCTATTGATTGATTTTCGAACTTTTCTAATGTCTTTATTCATTTTCCTCACTCACCATCTTCTTGTCATTTGTACAAGTCTATGAAATGATCAGAGAGGATATGAGTTTTCAAGATTATTAAAAAATGAATGAAGGAAAGTCCTTCATTCATTAATACAAACGACATTTAGATAACAGCAATAGCTCTTATGAACGCATACCAAGAAACTTCTTAAGTTTTTTAAAAACTCCTTTATCATCTTCCAATGATTGTAAAGGGACTGTTTCACCTAACATTCGCCGGGAAATATTTCGATAAGCAATGGATGCTTTTGATTTTGGTTGAAAGGCAACTGGTTCACCTTCGTTGGAAGCTTTGATAACTTCATCATCGTCTAGGACAATTCCAATTAAGTCAATAGATAATACTTGAACAATTTCATCGATGTCCATCATATCGCCATTTTTCATCATATGATTACGAATACGATTGATAACCAAAGAAGGGGGATCTATATCTTCCTGTTCTAACAACCCTACAATTCGATCCGCATCTCTAACACTTGATTTTTCAGGAGTTGTTACAACGATTGCCTTATCTGCACCAGCGATCGCATTTTGAAATCCTTGCTCGATCCCTGCTGGACAATCAATAATAATATAATCATATTCCTGCTTCAGTTCTGTAATGATATTTTCCATACCTTCTTCAGTTACTTCGGATTTATCACTTGTTTGGGCAGCAGGCAATAAAGAAAGATAATCAAAACGTTTATCTTTTATTAAAGCTTGGCTTGTCCTGCAACGTCCTTGAATCACATCCACGATGTCATATATAATTCTATTCTCAAGCCCCATAATAACATCTAAATTTCGTAAGCCAATATCTGTATCTATCAAACATACTTTTTTTCCCATCAAGGCAAGTGCAGTTCCAATATTGGCAGTAGTAGTTGTTTTACCAACACCGCCTTTTCCAGATGTGATAACAATGGCTTCACCCATTCAGCATTCTCCTTTCAAAACCACTTAGACTTTGTCGTTTGCGTGAAAGTACTTGTAATCTATCAATCATTATCTTATCCTCATCTTCATCAATAAAGCCACATTCCATATACACCCCATCTGATTCGTAATCTGGTGCTCGACTAATATAATGAGCAATACGAAGTTGATTTGGTTTCATATAAGATGCAGCAATAACGGATTGTTTATCTCCATCGCTCCCGGCATGGGCAATTCCATACAAGCGACCCATTATGTATATATTTCCTGTAGCAACCACTTTTCCACCAGGGTTAACGTCACCAATTAATAACAGGTTCCCAGTAACTTCGAGTACTTGTCCAGACCTTACGATACGATTAATAGATTTAATTTCATCATTCGCTAACCATTCCAGAGCCTCTTCTTTTTCAATTAAATTCGACTCATAAGAATGAAGTGTAAAGTTATTTTCTTCTTCAATAATAGATAAAAGTTGGTCTTTTTGATTTTTATGTAAATAACGGTTGCCTAGCTTTACAGCTACAGGCACCATTGGGTCATCTTTATTATTTTTACTAGACGAAAGTTTATCACGAAGTTCGGTTATTGCCTCTTCAAATGAGCAAGCATCATCAATAAACAATGTTAGTCCATCTCTTGTACCTTTGATTAAAATATTCTGTTTCTTTTCATACACGATTTCTCACCTCATTTATTCTTATACTTGTCCATTCTGAAGAGATCATCTTAACACTCATTATCTAGACTTTTTCCATTTGATAAGTTTTTTTGTAATGAATGGATAAATAACAGTCAAAAACACGATATTAGCAAGAATCGTCGGTAATAAACGATAAATGATATAATCTTGCCACGGTAATTCAGTAATCTCTATTACAGTGAAAATAAGATAGATTAATATATCCGTAAGTGTAATACCTAAAATTCCAAATAATATGGTAGATAAAAGATTACTTTGAAATAACCTTGTTAGTTTCTTTATTATATAAATCGTGATGGCATAAGTAAACATATATACACCTAAAATATTTGTGTAAACAATGTCGACTAAAAGACCGAAAAAAAAGGCATAAAAAAGAGAGAAGTTCGTCTCCTCACTATCGTAAAAGATAGCCACGTAAATTAAACATACTAATACCCAATGCGAAATAATGAATAAATCTCCAAATGTCTGGGCAGGTAGTAATTCTAAGGCAACACCTTCCAAGACCAATATAACAAATATAACGAGAGATAAGTAAACCTGCCGCATTACTCATCCCCCTCATCATCAGCCACATCTTCATCACCTGGAAGAGAACGATCTACAACAATAACATGATTGATATCATACATATCTGCGGCAGGTTCAATTAAAGCTGTTTGTGTAAGTCCATATTGATCAGGGATAATATCTTTTACAGTACCAATTGGCAGACCTGAAGGGAATACTCCACCAAGTCCGGAAGAAACTACTAATTCATCTTCCTCAAGATTTTTATCAGATTCATCAATTATTTTAAACAAAAGTGAGTTACTCTCTTCATCGTACTCTTCAATCAAACCAAAAATATCCTTTCCATCTTCACGCGAAATCGTCGCTGATATTCTATTGAATTGATCGAAACCTGTTAGTAATTGCACTGTCGAAGTATATGGTGATGTAGATTGAATTTTACCAATCATACCATCGGCTGTAATAACTGCCATATCCTTTTTTATTCCAGCCTGAGATCCTTTATTTAATGTAACTAGCTCCATCCATCTTTCTGGTGACCTTGAAATCACGGTTGCTTGTATAGGATTAAAGTCTCTGATCGAATCAGTTAAATCAATGGAATTTCTTAGCTCCTCATTTTCTTCCGTTAATTCCTGAACCTCATATATAAGTGTCTTATATTCCGATAATTTTTCCTTTAAAATTTTATTTTCTTGATACGTATTCTTTATATCATCAATACTTGTAAAAATATCAGTAAAAAAATTAACCGGTGTATAGATAATACTTTGCACCCATCCAACCGTATCATTTACAAATTGTTCTGGTATAGTTAGCTTATCGCGATCTCTTAAGGAATATCCAATTAATACAACTAATATAATAATTCCTATTAACAGGATAAATAACCGTTTTTTACGAAATAAAGACATGAAAACACCTACTTAATCAATGGTGGGACGATTGGATACATTCGGATGTGTCCTAAAATGCTGAATGTATTCCAAGGATTTACCTGTACCAATTGCTACACTCTCAAGCGGATTTTCTGTAACAAATACAGGCATTTTCGTCTCATCACTTATTACTTTATCTATATTATGAAGAAGTGCCCCACCACCAGAAAGCACAATTCCTCGATCCATTATATCAGCAGCAAGTTCAGGTGGAGTTTTTTCTAATGTTGATTTAACTGCTTCAACAATGGAGTTAATTGCCTCTTGAATAGATTCTGCAATTTCACCCGTTGTGATTGTAATGGTTTTTGGTAAACCAGTTAATAAATCACGTCCGCGAATTTCCATTTCTCGATTCTCTATTACGTCACCTGCAGTACCTATATCCATTTTAACCGATTCAGCAGAACGTTCTCCAATAAGCAGATTATAGTTTTTCCGGATATGATTAATAATAGCTTCATCTATATTATCGCCAGCTGTACGAATAGAGCGGCTTGTTACAATCCCGCCCAAAGATACGACAGCCACTTCTGTCGTTCCTCCACCAATATCAACGATCATACTCCCGGTTGGTTCCCATACAGGTAGTCCTGCGCCGATAGCAGCTGCAAAAGGTTCGGCTATTGGAAAAGCGTCTTTCGCCCCCGCTTGTTTCGTCGCATCAATAACCGCGCGCTCTTCAACCATTGTAATTCCTGATGGTACGCAGATCATCACACTGGGCTTTTTTGCAAATAATGAGCGGCTTTTCATCGCCTTTTTAATATAATATTTCATCATTGCTGCAGTTGTATCATAATCGGCAATGACGCCATCTTTCATCGGTCTAATAACAGAAATATTTCCTGGAGTTCTCCCGATCATGCTTTTCGCGGAACTTCCTACTGCTTCTATCTCCCCAGATTCAACATTTTTTGCTACTACAGATGGTTCTCTGACAACGACACCTTTACCTTTTAAAAATACAAGTGTGTTCGCTGTACCTAAGTCTATCCCTAAGTCTTGTGAAAAATTGAATAATCCCAAAAAAATCTCCCTCTTTCTACGTTGCGGAATATATCCTTTAATGTAGGATATCAAATTCTGTTTATATTATGTGCAACTTAAGACTAAACACTTCTAATCTAAACCTGCATATATATCATAGTGCTCCATTTATTTGTCAATTATAAGAAGCGTCATCTTCAATGATAATGAAAATGACGCCATTTTACCATTCCTTATATAATTATACGAAAAAAAGTTTAAAATTGATAGTGCTATAAGTATCCTTTTTCTTTTAAAGAGACAAATTTTCGATTTCCAATAATAAGGTGATCTAAAAGTTCAATTCCTATCATTTTTCCTGATTCCGCAAGTCTTTTTGTGACATGAATATCTTCTTGAGATGGTGTGGGATCTCCAGAGGGGTGATTATGGGCTACGATAATTGATGCTGCAGAGCGTTTAACTGCTTCGCGAAAAACTTCTCGAGGATGAACGATTGAAGCATTTAAGCTGCCGATAAAGATGGTTTGACGATGGATAATTTGATTCTTCGTATTCAGGAATAAAGCAACAAAGTGTTCTTGATTTAAACTTCTCATTTCTTCCATGACATAATCTGCTCCATCCTCAGGTGAGCGAATGATATAACGTTCTTCCGGTTTATATTCATTCATCCGTTTGCCAAATTCAATGGCAGATAAAATCAAAACACCTTTTGCATTGCCTATTCCTTTAATAGCTGTCAGCTCCTCAATCGTTGCATCTTTTAAAAGCTTCAACCCTTCAAAATGCATCAAAATACGATTAGCCAATGTCATTACAGATTCTTTTTTCGTACCTGTCCCAAGTAAAATAGCAAGTAATTCTTGGTTAGACAAATGACTGGACCCGATTTTCAATAAACGTTCCCTGGGGCGGTCTTCTTTTGGCACGTCTTTTATCATAATTGGCTGCAAATAAATCATTCCTCTCATGTATTAATAGCTTGATGATAACCAACATAGGAATGAAATACAAACAGGTAAAATGAAGAATTTATTACTATCTTATCCCCTAATTTTTAAATTTGTATTAACATTTAAGCATTTTTAATCTGTTAAGCAGATGATTATTAACTAACAATGTGATTTTACATTTCATTAGCTCATAACTTACTTAAAAAAGCTTCTAATTCATACCAAATTTCTAACAATTCATATTGTATATCGGATTTGCCCCCTTCTTTTATATTTTTAGTATATGGCTCAATTTTTTCTTTAAAAGAAATGATCTTTTCAGATTCTGTTTTATTTTCATCAAACAAAGCACTCCAACCATCCACTGGAAGAGAATCCTTCCCGTTTATCCCATCAATCGATTTCACTAATAAATTATGCAAGGATTGAAACCATTCAAATTCATTGTTTGCTAATTGTACTTCGATTGCGGGGCTTTCCCATTCCTTCACAAAAACCTCCAATCCATGCCCTTCTTGTTGATCTGCCAAATCGTTCGCACTTTCCTTAGAATTTGCTAGACCTGTGATCAAATAGTATTGATTATCACGTTCCCATATTACTGTATTTATGTTTTTTTTATTATATTTTGACGCAAATTCCTTAGCATTTTCTTCCGCAGAAAACACCCCTCCCTGTAACACGAACGCTTGAATTGAAGGCAATGTAACTTTGGATGTATTTTCTTTAGGGGTATCTTTTGTATTCGCATCTAAATGAACTACAGGATTACTATTACTTGTATTAGCTAGCCCATTATCGATATTTACAAACATTTTTAATAAAATAAAGCCTAGAACAGAACCGATAAAGATGGCGGTTATGACTGCAATAATAATTGGTTTCAATTCTTTAACATATCCAATTCGGCGCATATTCGATATTTTTACACCCTTCTTTTTATTGCCTTTATCTCTAGCAAAGGGATTTACATTTTTATTTGTTATTTCGTTAGTTGCCGCTTGTTCATTATAAATTTTCTGGTTAAAATGGGCTTGCTTCTGATTCAATTTTTCTTGTTTGTCTATTGTTTCACCATTCATTTTTACCGTTAGTTTTTTTCTGTTTCTCACGTTTTCCCCTCGCTTTGCTAGATTGATTTGCTCTAGTCTAGCAGAAGTGATATAAAAAGTAAGCAGAATATTGTCAGCAAGTCCAAAGTTTTCTTCTACAAAATAACTATTTTTTATCGAAAATATGACATTAAAAGTTAGTATTCTTCCTTTAAAAAGAGTCTAACATTAGCAATGAAATGGAGTGATCCTGTTATAAAATAAGTAATCTTATTTTTATTTGAATCCCTTAATATAGAAGTAAGAAAACCTTTCCAGTCCGTTTCCAAATTCACCTTGTCGATTTCCATATACTTAGTTAATATTTCATAGTCAGCTGCTCTTGAATGTTCAAATGATGTCAAAGTAATTGAATCGAAATATGGAATACACTTACGAATCATATAATCAAGATCCTTATCCTTAAATACACCAAAAATAAGATGTTTTTTATTTTGATGAGTTGTAGAGATAGTTTTTAAAAAAGATTCTATTCCAGCTGGATTATGGGCACCGTCTAAAATAATAGCAGGTTGATTATTCATTAATTCGAATCTGCCTTCTACTTTTGTATAATGAATGGCTTCAAGGGCTTTTTTCCACTGAATTTCAATCCCCTGCTCTTTTAACAATGTTAATACTTTGATGGCAATCGAACTATTTTGAACTTGATGGTTTCCATTCATTAATAATGATACTTCCATAGAATAATTCCTGTCCTTCCAGGTAAAGAATTGTACTTCTTCTGTCTTTTTAATGTTCGAATACGAGTATTCATTCATTAATCGATAAATAGGTGCACCTTTTAACTCTGCTTCTTTTTCAAATATGTTTAAGACACTTGGTTGTATCTCTCCAAGAATAACTGGTATATTATTTTTAATAATACCCGCTTTGTGATAAGCAATTTTTTCCAGCGTGCTTCCTAAAAAGGTTGTATGGTCTAAACTTACATTAGTTATTACAGATAGCAGAGGATTGACACAATTTGTCGTATCTTCACGACCTCCCATTCCAGTTTCGATTAAAGCAATATCAACATGCCGCACAAAGTAAAAAAAAGCAATTGCTGTTATAATCTCAAATTCTGTAGGGGGCATATCACTTTCATCCATTCGTTGTATGATTGGAAACATTTCATTGAGAATACTAATCAATCTTTCTTCTGTTATTCTCTTATTATTTTTAAAGATATAACCAGTTACATCTGACATACTTGGTGATATAAACAGACCAACTTCATGTCCATTCTTAATAAGAGCATTCTTTAGAAAATGAATGGTTGAACCTTTCCCATTCGTTCCTGCAACGTGAACAGCTTTGATTTTTTTCTGGGGATTATCAAGATAAGTTAATAACTGATTCATTCTCGATAAACCAGGCTTGACCCCCAAAGAACGTCTATTTTCGAAAAATCGATTAACTTCTTCTAGATGATAAAACATATGTACACCGCTTTTCTATAAATTTGTAATGCTTTACCTGAGTATAGCAAGACAACGAAAAAGGAAGCAAATGTAAAAGAAAGGATGAAAATAATGAAACCCAGTGGATGGATTGTATATAACGGAAATTTACCAGGTCAGAAATTTTTGGATTTTGCCGAAATGATTCAAGAGGCAGGAAACAGAAAACATAGTGAAACAAAAATATATAAAAATAATGATTTATTAAGCGTATTAGGAAAACACCATATAAATCTCTTACATGAAGATACCTTATCAGTTCCAGATTATGTTGTTTTCACTGATAAAGATATATATTTAGCGAGATCATTAGAGCTATTAAATATAGCCGTCTTTAATTCAGCACAGTCAATTGCAATAAGTGATGATAAAATTGCCACCTATCAGATGTTAGCAGCAAGAAAATTACCTATTCCAAAAACAATTATTGCTCCAAAAGTTTTCATTAAAGAAAAGGAAAGTTTATTTAGCTTAGAAAATATCGTTAATGAATTAGGCCTACCACTAATTGTGAAAGAAGCATTTGGCTCATTTGGTGAGCAGGTTTATCTTATACAAACCATGGAAGAGCTTAAAAATAAAACAAATCAATTGCATGGAAAAGCCTATATGTTTCAAGAGTTTATTAAATCAAGTTATGGACGTGATATAAGACTTCAGGTTGTAGGTGATAAAGTGGCTGCAGCTATGCTAAGAACCTCTGAAGAAGACTTTAGGGCAAACATTACATCAGGTGGAAAAATGAGTACTTATGAACCAACGGAAGAAGAAAAACAATTAGCCATTGCAGGAACAAAAGCGATCGGTGCTGATTTTGCTGGGGTCGATCTTTTATTTGGCGAAGATGGACCAGTTATTTGTGAAATTAATTCCAATGCACATATAAGAAATTTATATGAAGCGACAAATATTAATGTTGCTGACGATATGATCGATTATATTTTAAAAACGTTGAATAAAAAATAAGGGG
>DATGTS010000122.1:0-5515 GCA_035301745.1 Candidatus Avamphibacillus sp. | reverse complement strand
ATCTATAAAAGGCTGTATCATGTGACCAAACACAACTAAGAAAATTAAAAGCACTTTCGCGTTATCAAAGTATGCATTTCTTTCCAACTGAGCACATCCTTTTCTCATAAAGAAATTCAATCTACTACTATTCTATACCCTGTGGATCGTTTTTAAATAGGCGAAAGAGGAATTTTAGAAGGTTGTTAGCTTCCTGTAAATGGCATGAAAAAATGATGTTGTTTTGTAATATAAACTAAAAATATGCCTTAATTAAAAATTTGCATGTTGAAGAGGAGAGCTAATACTACCTAATTAGCTCCCTTCTTTTTATTTTACCATAAAATGACACGTTGTCACATTATAAGTCTTGATACGTATTAAGTACCTGTTTTCTTCTTTGATACAGTCTTCGTTTTTCGCTTTGGTTGCTTTGGTTTTGGCTTCTCATTTTTTGCTTTATCTAATGACGCCTGAAGAGCATCCATTAAATTAGTTACATTATCTGGTGCTGGCTTTGTTTTTGCGGTTGTCGTTTGCTCTGCATTTTTCTTCTCTTCAATTAATTCAAGTAAGGCCGTTCGGTATTCATCCTCGTATTTTTCTGGATCAAACTCTGTTGTCAGTTGATCAATTAACATTTTTGCGGTATCCAATTCTTTTTTCGCTGTATCCACATTTTCCGGTATATTAGGAACATCTTTCACACTTCGAACTTCATCAGGATAATGAAGCGTTTCAACAAGAATCGTATTTTCATAAACACGAATAACGGCTAATTGTTCTTTGGAGCGAATCATCATTTTAGCGACCCCAATTTTACCCGTATCCTCAAGAGCTGCTCGAAGTAGACCATATGCTTTAGAACCCCCCTCATTCGGGGATAAATAATAACTTTTTTCAAAGTAAATTGGATCAATATCTTCCAGTTTAACGAAGTCCATAATTTCCACAGCTTTATCTTCCTGCTCTTTTTGCAACGCTTTTAACTCTTCATCATCTAGAACAACAAATTTATTTTTTGCATATTCATATGCTTTAACAATCTCGTCATTTTCAACTTCACGATCACAAACAGGACAAACTTTTTTGTATTTTATTGGAGATTCGCATTCTTTATGCAACTGCCTCAGCTTTACATCTTTATTTTCAGTTGCAGCGTGCATTTTCACTGGTATATTAACAAGTCCAAAACTAATCGTTCCCTTCCACATCGTGTGCATCTTTTAAAAACCTCCTTTTTTCATAGTTTGACGATTTCTAGATATTTTATCCAAAAAAGTGCAAGCGCCCGCTTAGCGACGAAAGGGACGAGGGGACAGGTTCGTTGTCCCAGTTTTAATGAAGAATATCAGAACGAAGAACCCCATGGCCTCCTCATATTAGCTTTCATAATAGGCATAATAGAAAAAAGAAGCAAAGAAGGAGGTTTTGTTTATGGATGTGATGAAACCAATTGCTAGTACAGAAATTCCAAAAGGTGATGAATGGTTATACGAAGTGAAATATGACGGATTTCGTTGTGTTCTAATATGGGAGGTTGACCATATTAAGCTGGTGAGTAAAAACAAAAAAGACTTAACTGCCAATTTTCCAGAAATCGTTGAATACTGTTTAGAAAAGCAATCACAAATGGAAAGGCAACTCCCTTTAAAACTAGATGGTGAACTCGTTATATTAAATACACCTTTTCAAGCAAACTTCCCCCTTATTCAACAACGAGGGCGATTGAAAAATGAGGGGAAAATTAACGCTGCTGCCAAAAGAAGACCCGCTTCCCTTATTGCCTTTGATATAATCATGAAGCAGGGAAACTCTTTGCTGAAGGAATCATTTGAAAAACGAAAAAGGAATCTTCATGATTTATTCACCTCCTTTTTTAATGAGGAAAACTCACAGCTACGCCTCGTTCAGGCTTATTCAGATGCAAATAAATTATGGAATATTATTTTTGAATCAAAGGCGGAAGGTATAATTGCGAAACGTAAAACAAGCCCTTATCAGCCCGAAAAAAAACACCATGACTGGTGGAAAATTAAAAATTGGCGAAGAATCCATGGTATCCTAACTTCCTATAATATGAATAATGGATATTTTACCGTAAATGTTTTTGATAATGGACACTTAAAACCAATCGGAAAATGTAAACATGGTTTAGAAGCTGATGCTTTTGATACATTAAAAGAACTTTTCACAACAAAAGGGGAAAAGCAAGAAAATATATATACCCTCCCACCTGCGATTGTTGCTACCATCCACACACTGGACTTATACGATCAGGAATTACGTGAAGCAGAATTTGCTGATATTGCGGTGAACATGCCTGCCGAGGAGTGTACAATGGAAAAATTAAAACGAGATTTGGCAATGCTCCCTCCCCAAATAAACTATTCTAATGTTGAAAAGGTTTATTGGCCCGAAAAGGATATTACGAAAGGAAGTTTTCTTACATACATGCGTGAACTAGCTCCATACATGATACCTTTTATGAAACAGCGCAAGCTTACATTAATTCGCTGTCCCGATGGCGTGGATGGGGAGAAATTTTTCCAGAAACATCTTCCAGACTACGCCCCTGAATTTATTGACCATATCCTGGATGATGAAGGTCAAAAATTGATTGTATGCAATCATCTTGCATCTCTTATGTGGTTTGTAAATCATGGTGCACTTGAATATCATCTTCCTTTTCAAAAAGTTTATGAAGAAACGCCTATTGAAATTGTTTTTGATTTGGATCCGCCTAGTCGAGAGTTTTTTCATTTAGCGATAGAAGCAGCATTACTTATAAAAAAAATGCTTGATGAATTAGAGTTGATTTCCTTTATTAAAACGTCAGGCGGCAAGGGTTTGCAAATTCACATTCCAATCCCTGAAAAAAGCATGACATATGATGAGACAGCCTTATTTACTCAAGCAATTGCATGGACAGTGGAGAGGAAATCACCGGAAAAGTTTACAACGGAACGATTTAAAAATAAACGAAATGGTCGGCTGTATATTGATTATGTTCAACATGGGAAAGACAAAACAATCATTGCCCCTTATTCAACACGTAACAGAGCTGATGCAACCGTAGCCACTCCTTTATTTTGGGAAGAGGTTACCAGTGAATTAAGACCAGAGACTTTTACTTTAGAGTGTGTTTTAAACCGTGTTCAAGCGATTGGGTGTCCTTTTAAAGATTACTTTCATGTGGGAGAAAGACAAAAAATGAATAAACTAATGAAATTAATAAGTAGCTGAAGTGACTTTCGAAAAGAGTGCACTGGCATTGCCGCGCGAGTGAGATGGGTTCCTGCTCAAGCTCATGTGGACACACTAATTTCAGCTCAGGATTACTTTTCAATAACAAAACGGTCGCCTAATGAGAAAGGCGACCGATTAGGAAATGAATTTAATTTTAATGAAGCCCAGCATTTTTACAATGCAACTTTTTCTTCAACAGCTGTTTTATCATTAAATTTCTCGACATCTAACTTTTTCAAAATACGAGATGTTAATGTTCCGGAAAGTATACTTCCGTTAACATTCAATGCGGTACGGCCCATGTCGATTAATGCCTCAATTGAGATTAGCAACCCTGCAAGTGCTACTGGCATATCCA
Source organism: Candidatus Avamphibacillus sp. (assembly GCA_035301745.1). GTDB lineage: Bacteria > Bacillota > Bacilli > Bacillales > Amphibacillaceae > MSJ-26. The sequence goes on along the minus strand of DATGTS010000122.1, from coordinate 1,929 downwards.
TGGATGATAAGACGATGAGCGCTGCAAATGTTGCTCCACCGCCAACTCCTGCGACTCCAAAGGAACTAATACCTACAATTAATACAAGTTGAATGATAAACTCTGGTGATAATGGATCAATTCCGATGGTTGGTGCAATCATCACCGCAAGCATCGCTGGATAAATTCCTGCACACCCGTTTTGCCCCATCGTCGCACCGAATGAAGCAGACATATTGGCAACTCCCTCATCGACACCAAGCGAATTTTTTTGTGCTTGGATATTCAATGGAATCGTTCCAGCACTTGAGCGGGACGTAAATGCAAAGCCGAGTACTGGCATGACTTTTCGTAAGTAGGTGGCTGGGTTTAACCCGAATATTCCTACCAATACTAAATGAATAATAAACATAGCAGCTAACGCCACATAAGACGCAAGAACAAATTTACCAAGTTCCATGACACCAGCCACGTCCGTTTTTGCGACCGTATTAGCCATTAAAGCTAACACCCCGTATGGTGCGAGTCGCAAGATAAGCGTCACAATACGCATGACAACTGCATAAACAGCATTAACCATTTTGGTAAAGGTTTCTGCTTGCTCTGGATTCTTTCTTCGCAGTCCAAGTACTGCAACCCCAACAATTACAGAAAATATAACAACTGCTATAACAGATGTTGAACGCTCACCAGTCATATCTAAAAATATATTTGACGGGATAAAATTTAATATTCGTTCTGGTGTCGTTTGATTTTCAACATCCCCTAATGTTTCTTCGAGCATGATTCCTCGATCAGATTCCGCCTGACCTGCTTCAATTTGTTCCGCATTTAAATCAAATAACAAGGATGATCCGATACCAATAAACGCAGCTACCATTGTCGTAGCAATCAAAATACCGATAATCCAACCAGCCATTTTTCCTAAAGCAGCTGTTTTTTCCAAATTAATAATCGATTGGATAATCGACACCATAACAAGTGGCACAACAATCACCATTAACAAACGAATATAGCCACTACCTACAATGCTGTACCAATCTGTTGTTTCCGTTAAAACGTTGGACTCTGTTCCATAAGCCATTTGTAAAATAGCACCTAGCAGAATACCAATTCCCAACCCAGAAAAAACTCGTTTTGTAAAGGAAACATGTTTTTTCTGCATGTAAAAAAGTAACCCAATCACAGCGAGTAATACCGCAATATTAATGACTAAAAATAAATAATCCATGATCGCATCCCCCTATAAAAGACTTATATTATGGACAATATATGTGCACAAACTAGGAATGTTGCTTAATACATAATAATTCCTATAAAATTACTACGCTTTAAATAAGATACACCGATAAAGTAGTATTTGTCAAGAAAATTTATTTAAAATTTCCATATTAAAAACACGACTACAGCAGTGCCTCAAATACTTTCGTTGCATTAGCTGGATTGTCGTGTTTTCATACTTTTGTATTCTATTGTTTAAAAAACTTTTTCTTCCAGTTCAATTTCTACGTTACCTCTTACAGCTCTTGAAATCATACAACTTGCTTCAGCCTGGTGGATCAGCTTTCTTAATCGTTTATAGTCTTTTTCCGATGCCTCATCCTTTAAAGCAACCGTTGGCTTATGTATAATTTTCTTATACGTAAAAATACCACCTGTTACGTCCACGATTCCAACTGAATTAAGGGACATTTCTTTCAAAGGAAGTTTCGCCCGTTCAATCATTGCTGCAAGTGTAATAATATAACAAGTAGCCGCCGCTCCTAGCAACATTTCATCTGGATTAGTACCAACACCAGGTCCATCCATTTCAGGTGGAATTGAAACTTTTGTTTTTAAATTTCCAGCTTCAATAACCCCCTCACTATTTCTTCCCCCTGGCCAAGATGCACGTAAGTGAAATTCATGTTCTGCCATCTTTCATCACCCCATGTCTGTATTTTAACAAAT
>DATGTS010000121.1:0-11429 GCA_035301745.1 Candidatus Avamphibacillus sp. | reverse complement strand
AAATCCCTGGATTTCGCAAGGGGAAAGTTCCGCGTAAGATATTTGAACATCGTTTTGGTGTAGAATCACTATACCAAGATGCTGTAGATATCGTTTTACCAGATGCTTATATGAAAGGTGTCGAAGAAACAAATATCGAACCAATTGATCAACCAGAAATCGATATCGAACAAATCGAAAGAGGTAAAGCACTAATCTTTACTGCAAATGTTGAAGTAAAACCTGAAGTAACACTTGGTGAATATAAAGGTCTTGAGGTTGAGGAGCAAGATGTTACTGTAACAGATGAAGACGTTGACCATGAGTTAGAACACCAACGTGAACATCATGCTGAATTAGTTGTTAAAGAAGATGGTGAAGTTGAAGAAGAGGATACTGTAGTTATCGATTTTGAAGGTTTCACAGATGGTGAAGCATTTGAAGGCGGTAAAGGCGAAAATCATTCCTTAGAGATTGGTTCAGGGCAATTCATCCCAGGTTTTGAAGAACAATTAATCGGGAAAAAATCAGGTGATGAGACAGAAGTGGAATTAACTTTCCCTGAAGATTACCATGCTGAAGAATTAGCAGGTAAAGAAGCAGTGTTTAAAGTACAAATACATGAAATTAAAGAGAAAGAATTACCTGAACTTGATGATGAATTTGCAAAAGATCTCGATGAAGAAGTTGAGACCTTAGATGAATTGAAGAAAAAGAAGAAAGAAGAATTAGAGACACAAAAGAAACAAGAAGCTGAAAATGAAAAACGTGAAACACTTATTGAAAAAGCTTCTGAAAATGCTGAGGTAGAAATACCTGATGTTATGGTTGAAACTGAACTTGATCAAATGGTAAATGAATTTGAGCAACGTTTGCAAATGCAAGGAATGACATTGGAAATGTATTCTCAGTTCTCAGGCCAAGATAAAGATGATTTAAAAGATCAAATGAGAGACGATGCAAAGAAACGTGTTAAAACAAATCTTACTTTAGAAGCAATTATTAAAGAAGAAGGTCTTGAAGTTTCCGAAGAAGATGTAAATGCAGAACTTGAAAATATGTCTTCTATGTATAATGTAGAAGTTGAGCAATTAAAGCAGATGCTAGGCGGTAACACTAACATGATTGAACAAGACTTGAAATTCAAAAAAGCAATTGACTTTTTAGTTGAACATAGTAAAAGTGTATAAATAACAGGAAGCAAAAAGAATAATTACAAAACAAGGTGCGATTCTTCGCACCTTGTTTTGTAATTAAATATATTAACAAAAGGTATAAATATGTTGTTCATTTGGAAAAGATATAAATTCAGTGGCTTTTACTATTTTAAATCAGCGAAAAAACAGTAATCCTTATCCATAAACAAAACATAAGATATATTATTATCTGCTCTTTCTTTATATAAGTGCGATTAGTTGACTTTTAGCTGAAAATATCCATAATGGTAAACATAAACAAAATTTCAGAAAAAGGAACCTGATTTTTTGTCTAGTATTAAAAGATAAAACATCGCCAACCTTTGAGTGTTTTATTTTGTTTTCTATTTTTGTTTTGATATGATTACAATGATAGTTATAAGAGATAAGCGGTTTCTTTGAAGATTTAATTATAGGGGTGAAAATGAATGTTTAAATTTAATGATGAGAAAGGACAATTGAAATGTTCTTTTTGCGGTAAAAGTCAAGAACAGGTTCGTAAACTTGTAGCTGGACCTGGTGTTTATATATGTGATGAATGTATCGATTTATGTACAGAAATTGTAGAAGAAGAACTAGGTACAGAAGAAGAAACAGAAATTAAGGAAATTCCTAAACCAAAAGAAATTTGTGATATTCTCGATGATTATGTAATCGGCCAAGATGAAGCAAAAAAGAATTTATCTGTAGCGGTTTACAATCACTATAAAAGAATTAATACTTCACAAAATGCAGATGATGTAGAATTAGCAAAAAGTAATATTGCTATGCTTGGTCCAACAGGTAGCGGTAAAACCTTACTTGCTCAAACACTGGCACGTATATTAAATGTTCCATTCGCAATGGCGGATGCTACATCTTTAACAGAAGCCGGTTATGTTGGGGAAGACGTAGAAAATATTTTATTAAAGTTGATACAGGCTGCAGATTATGATGTTGAAAAGGCAGAAAAAGGAATTATTTATATTGACGAGATAGATAAGGTTGCTCGTAAATCAGAAAACCCATCGATTACAAGAGATGTTTCTGGGGAAGGTGTTCAACAAGCATTATTGAAAATTCTTGAAGGAACTGTTGCGAGTGTCCCACCACAAGGAGGACGTAAACATCCACATCAAGAATTTATTCAAATTGATACAACAAATATACTATTCATCGTTGGTGGTGCTTTCGATGGTATCGATGAAGTAGTTAAACGCCGATTAGGTGAAAAAGTTATTGGGTTTGGTGCAAATAATGAGGAACAAGATTTGGATAAGGGAGAGCTACTACAGAAAGTTCTGCCTGAGGATCTGTTGCGTTATGGTTTGATTCCAGAGTTCATTGGTAGACTTCCAGTCATTGGTGCACTCACACCATTAGATGAGGGGGCACTGGTTGAGATACTAACGAAACCGAAAAATGCGCTTGTCAAACAATATGAGAAGTTATTCCAAATGGACGATGTTGAGCTGGAATTTGAAGACGAAGCACTAGTTGAAATAGCTAAAAAAGCAATTGAACGTAAAACAGGTGCACGTGGTTTAAGGTCCATTATTGAAAATATTATGCTTGACGTTATGTTTGAACTACCTTCACGTGAAGATATCGATAAATGTATTATTACAAAAGAAACAGTTGTTAATGAAAAAGGTAGTCCGAAACTAGTTTTCAATGATGGTACAGTGACAGACGATATTAAGAAATCACCAAAAGAAAGTGCTTAACTTATAGACAAGAAAGGATTTACATTTAGGACTGACATAACTAGTTCACCCACTATCCAAATTTGGGAAAGAACTAGGTTTTAGGTCAGTCTTCTTCTTTGTCTACATAAAAATTTTTTTGAATCCGTATTAGTATTTTGTGTACGGCTATACTACTGTTATATAATGAATCACAAAATATTTTCTTTCTTGAAATGACACAAAAAAAGATTTTTAAAAGTATTTTATACATATATTAGACATTTGGAGGTACATAAGATGACGAACGATATTCATGAACTGCCCCTCCTACCCTTACGTGGTTTACTTGTATTCCCTTCGATGGTTCTCCATCTAGATGTAGGAAGAGAAAAGTCGGTAGCTGCTTTAGAAAAAGCAATGATTGATGACCAAATCATCTTTCTGGCAGCTCAAAAGAAGATTAGAGTGGAGGCTCCCGAGCCAGATGAAGTTTATCATGTCGGAACAATTGCTAAGGTAAAACAAATGATGAAACTCCCAAATGGAACAAATCGTGTTCTTGTAGAAGGTTTAGAACGTGGAGAAATTATAAAATATGTTGAAAAAGACATCGGATTTATTGTAGAAGTTAAAAAAATCCAAGAAATTTCAGGGGATAAACACGAAGAAGAAGCCCTAATGCGCTCTTTATTAAACCAATTTGAGCAGTATTTAAAAATATCAAGAAAAATTACTCAAGAAACATTTAGAACGGTCTCCGATATTGAAGAACCTGGACGTCTCGCTGATATAATTGCCTCACATTTAACATTAAAAGTAAAAGAGAAACAAGGATTACTTGAGATTTTCGATGTGAAAAAGAGATTACAACATTTAATTAACTTAATCTCGAATGAAAAAAAGGTACTTAACTTAGAAAAGAAGATCGGTCAACGCGTTAAATCTTCTATGGAAAAAACACAAAAAGAATATTATTTAAGAGAACAACTAAAAGCGATTCAAAAAGAACTTGGAGAAAGTGACGGAAAATCAGGCGAAGTTGCTCAATTAAAAGAAAAGATTGAGGAAGCAAATATGCCTGAACGAATTATCAAAGTAGCAATGAAAGAGTTAGATCGATATGAGAAGGTCCCACAAAGCTCTGCTGAAAGTTCAGTAATCAGAAATTACTTAGAATGGTTAATTTCTCTCCCCTGGACAGAAAAAACAAAAGATACAATAGAGATAGATCATGCAGAAACTATTCTTAATGAAGATCATTATGGGCTCGATAAAGTGAAAGAACGGATTCTAGAATACTTGGCTGTGAAAAAGCTTACTGATTCTGTGAGAGGCCCGATTTTATGTCTGGTTGGTCCGCCAGGTGTAGGAAAGACTTCTCTAGCAAAATCAGTTGCCCGCTCGATTAATCGAAACTTTGTCCGTATCTCATTAGGTGGAATTAGAGATGAAGCGGAAATACGTGGCCACCGCAGAACATATATTGGAGCAATGCCAGGTAGAATTATTCAAGGGATGAAGAAAGCAGAAACAGTTAATCCAGTCTTTTTATTAGATGAAATTGATAAGATGTCAAATGACTTCAGAGGTGATCCATCTTCAGCTATGTTGGAGGTGCTCGATCCAGAGCAAAATAGTAATTTTAGCGACCATTTCATTGAGGAAACCTATGATTTATCAAATGTTTTATTTATTGCTACTGCCAATTATATAAATAATATCCCAGGCCCTCTACTTGATCGTATGGAGATTATTTCAATTGGGGGCTACACTGAAATAGAAAAACTTCATATTGCTAAAGAACATTTACTACCAAAACAGTTAAAAGAAAATGGATTAAAGAAATCTAACTTACAAATCCGTGACGATGCTTTATTAAAATTAATACGAAGGTATACTCGTGAAGCTGGAGTAAGAGGTTTAGAGAGACAAATCGGTAAATTATGCAGAAAAGCTGCAAAAATTATTATTTCAGAAGAACAAAAACGTGTTATTGTTACCGTTAATCGACTGGAAGAACTTCTTGGGAAACCGATGTTTCGCTATGGAATGATGGAACAAGAGAATCAAGTAGGTGCGGCAACAGGGCTCGCCTATACAGCTGCGGGCGGAGATACACTTTCTATTGAGGTCACCCACTATCCAGGACAAGGAAAGCTTACTCTTACTGGTAAATTAGGGGAAGTAATGCGGGAATCTGCACAAGCAGCATTTAGTTATATTCGTTCCCGTACGAAAGAATTGAATGTTGACCCGGAATTTTATGAAAAATATGATATCCATATTCACGTACCAGAAGGTGCTACACCCAAAGACGGTCCCTCGGCTGGTATTACGATGGCAACAGCTCTTGTTTCAGCATTGACCGGTCGTCCAGTTAGGAAGGAAGTTGCAATGACTGGCGAAATTACTTTACGTGGACGAGTTTTACCTATTGGTGGGCTAAAGGAAAAGTCACTTAGTGCACATCGAGCTGGTATTACTACAATCCTTATTCCTGCTGAAAATGCGAAAGATATCGATGATATTCCGGAAAGCGTACGTAAAGATTTAACTTTCATTGAGGTTAATCATTTAGATCAAGTTTTAGAACATGCATTAGTGGAGGATAAAAATGAAAGTAACTGATGCAAGTCTTGTTATAAGTGCGGTTAACAAAAAACAATACCCTAAAGATGCTTTATCTGAGATAGCATTGGCGGGACGTTCCAATGTTGGAAAATCCTCGTTCATTAATAAAATGATCCAACGAAAAAGTCTGGCAAGAACTTCATCAAGACCAGGTAAAACACAGACATTAAACTTTTATAAAATTAATGAACGATTTTATTTTGTTGATGTCCCTGGATATGGCTATGCTAAAATTAGTAAAGCAGAACGAAGAAAATGGGGTCAAATGATGGAGGAGTATTTTGAAACAAGAGAGGAATTAAAAGCGACCATACTTGTAACTGATGCTCGTCATGCTCCGACCCAAGATGATATTCAGATGTATGATTACTTAAAGTATTACGAACACCCAGTAATTATTATCGCAACGAAAATTGATAAAATACCAAAAAATAAGCGTCAGGCTTTTTTAAAACGTACGACGGAAACGCTACAAGTTGAACCTAATGATACGGTTTTGCCTTTTTCCGCAGAAACCGGGGAAGGAAAAGACCTTATCTGGAATACTCTGCATGCATATATTGACTAATTTTAAACCCAGCTTTCTCACCTTGAAAGCTGGGTTTATTTATCGAAGTTTCACTGGCTGTAAGATCCCCACCTCGAAAATTTGAGGTACGCCTCCCTGAATGAAGTTTCGCTTTATAATAAACTCTTACTTTTTCTTCATTAAAAGATAAACACCGACAACAATTAAAACAATTGGCCAATAACTTTCCAGATAATTAGTAATTTGATAAACCCAGTTAAACCATTCCGGGAGTTTAATAGAAAAAATTACGATAAGAGAACCTAAGATAAAAAATAATCCAAGAATCATTCCTTTTTTAATTTTTAATGCACGAACAACAAAAGCAATACCAATTAAGAGTGGATAGACAGCCCAATGGCTTATCCAGAATGAATAATGGTTTAACCCGTGGAAATGAATACCCAGTCCCAGAATAAATGTTCCACTAAATAAATGATGATATTCTTTGGAACGATAACTGTATATCATTAAAACAAGCCCAATGATAATCAACAATGTTGGCCACGAATAAAAGTCCGTAAGAATAGGTATTTTAAGTTGTTTTAATAAAAAAAAGCCACCAACCCCGATTAATAAATAGCCCAAAAAAGAATTTTGCCTACTCAACATGTATCCCCCTTCAAAAAAACACTAACAAAATATATCTGTATTATTATATACGGCTATCCTATCATATAGTTTCATATAATGTTCTTTTAAGACGTCCAAATATTAACATATTTATTCTATATTTTAACTTGAAATAATTACTTCTGAAATCATATATATGACATGTATGTCATATAGATTATATAGGTATCTGTATAGGCTTAAATTTATAGAAGGGAGGATCTGATTTGAATAGTGAAGAATCAGTTTTTAGTTTTGAACTAAATGAAACATTATTTTTTGAAAAAGGACAGGAAGTAGCAGAAATTAGAGGAATTTCACTCGATCCGAATATTTCTATTCAATCATTTAATGAATATATTTCCATACGGGGGGTTGTTGAATTACAAGGTGAATATGAAAGAAGCGTGAGTGTAAATGATGAAGAGCTTCATTCATCTTCATCCCTTTTTGATCATGATCAAGCATACCGATATATAGAAAGAGTGGTTGATGTTGATCATTCAATTTCAGAATTTAGTCATCGTTTTCCTGTTGAAATTTCAGTTCCATCTTACAGAGTGAATAACTTAGATGATGTTATGGTACAAATTACTTCATTTGATTATGAGTTACCAGATGAAAGTAAACTCAAATTGATGTCAACCATAGAAATTCATGGTATTAATGATCAAATTAGAGAATCTAATCTAGTAGAAGAGGATGAAAAGGAGGAAGTCGAAGAAACAAACAGGGATAATAAGGCAGGGACAGAAGAGGGGTTAGCAGCTGAAGTAGAAAATGAAACAGAATCTACCCAAGATATAGAAGAAACATTTGAATTTGAAATTAAAAAGGAAGATGTTGGAGAGAAAGAAAGAGAAACGACAACAAATGAGGAAACAGACAATTCAGAAAAATTAGAAACCAACTTAGAGAGTGTGGAGGAAAAAGAATCATTTACTGCGGGAGATAATAAGGATGAAAAAGATGATCGATGGAAATGGGGTAAAAAGAAGAAAAGTCAGTCAATTGCGGAGTTTTTTGAAAAAGATTTAAGTGTAGAATCAAGTTCATATCCATCCTCATCGGAAAATATAGCATCCTTTGAAAGTCCGTCCGAATCATATGAAATGATGAGCTCAAGTCGTGACATTGATAGTAGTAGTTCAGAAGATAATACGGATCTCAGCTATTTAACTGGGATGTTCAGAGCAGAGGAAGAAACGTATACACAAATGAGATTGTATATCGTTCAAGAAAAAGATACTTTAGAATCGATAGCAGAGCGTTATGATACCACTTCCATGCATATAACAAATAAAAATGGACTAACTGAGGATGATGTTTCAGAAGGACAATTACTTTATATCCCTTATAAAAAGAATAAATCGTAGGTAGAAAGTTAATTGATAAAAAAATACTTTATACATTGTTTTGGTATATCGCAATATAGGGCAGTCAATCCCATCTGATATTAACGCTAGTTGATAAAGAAACTAGGTAGAGGATTAACTGCCCTGTAAGTATTGGGGTTTGTCCTTCTAACATCCCACATCGGAAGGGAGGATGAATAGGAAAACTACTTCACTAATACGTTTTACTTTGTAGTTAGGAGTAAAAATGATGAAATTAGAAAGAGTTATGGAACGTTTCGGTGTTCATTCACTTGAATTGTCTCCTGTAACAGAAAAGGTTTATTATATAACAGATGGGAAGCATGAGTATGCTTTGAAAAAAAGCTCGTTAACAAAGGATTCAGTTCATCATTGGGTAAATGTCTTTCATCAAACTTATCGACTAAACTTACCTGGGATATTGCCCGTATATTTAACAAAGGAAGAGCAATTATATTGTATGTTTGATAATGAAATTTATTATTTAACACCTTGGATCAAGCCAGTTAAGGATAAATTAAATTTAGAACACTTCTTTAAATACCTAGGGAAAATCCATCAGATAACGAAGTCTTATCAAACAATTTCATATGAAAATATGAAAAGTAAATTTGAAGCTTACTTAGTCGCGTGCGAGAAGAATTATCGTATTTTATTATCATCTGTAGAACAGTTTGAAAAAAATAAATATATGTCACCTCTTGAATTGTTAGTATGCACTCAATTCATAAGTCTTGAAAGGGTATATCATGTATTGAAAGGATTTATTAAACGTTTTATTGAAAACAGAGAAGATGAGACGACATGGAATGTGAGCTTATGTCACGGAAATTTAAGTTGTGAACATATTTTACAATCCAATCAACCACTATTTATTAATTGGGAAAAATCATGTTATCATCACTCTATCTACGATTTAAGCATTTTTTTTAAGAATACAGTTAAGAACTATGGGACAGAAGGTGATTCTTTACATGAAATGTTTATATATTATATGAAAGAAAATGAACTTCGTATTGACGAACTGTATTTGCTCGCTATTTATTTATTAGATATGCAAAAAATTATATCTATTTTAAAAAATTATCTTAATCGAAAACAAAAAAAGGTAAATACTTATTCCGTTATTGAACAAACGAAACTTCTCAATCAAACACACAGGCAGCTTATCTTTGCTTTGAAGTTTGCTGAATTAGTAGAGAAAAAAGAAGATGAATTACTTTTAGATGATCTTGAAAGTTAAATCCATTCAAGTTGAAATGCAATAAACAAGCCAACTAATAGCCCAAGTAAGAATACATCTAACGTGGTTGGAAAAAATAATGTTCGGATTAATTGGAATATCATAATCGGTAAGGTAACTTTTTCAATCACTATAATACATTTTCTGGCCCATGGCGGCAAACGGTAACGATAAAATCTTGCCACAGCTTACACCTCCTTCATTTTAGAAAGACAGGTTTTAGTATTTTTAGCCAAAAATAATTAAAGTACTTCACTTTTTAAGCTGTTTCTAATATAATATGTATATCTATAGTTGTTTCGTGTCAAAATTAAATGATAAATATAGTTTTTAACAACTTTATAGAAAAATGTAATGATAGGGAAGAGTACAAAAGGAAGATACTAAACAGAGAGGGAAGGTTGCTGAGAATTTCCCAGGTCTAAATTTTGGAAGGTCGCCCTTGAACAGCTTTTTTGAAAATGATTGTAAGTAGTAGGAAAAGCCGGTCATTGTCCGTTAACAATTAGAAGTGTACAGTTTTAATTTTAAAATTGTAAACAAAGGTGGTACCACGGAAACCCAGGTCTTTTCGTCCTTTATGTAAAGGATGGAAAGGCCTTTTTGTTTTAATGTAAAAAAGGAGGAATAAGTGATGGATAAACAGGAGGATAATATTTTATCATCTAAATATCATCCTAACGAAGTAGAAAAAAATCGATATCAATTTTGGCTTGATGGTAAGTTTTTTGAAGCAACAAATGATAAAGAAAAAGAACCCTTTTCAATTGTCATTCCACCGCCGAACGTTACTGGAAAGCTTCATTTAGGACACGCATGGGACACGACGATGCAAGATACAATTGCTCGAATGAAACGTATGCAAGGTTATGATGTTTTATGGCTTCCTGGAATGGATCATGCAGGTATTGCCACACAGGCAAAGGTGGAAGAAAAATTAAAAGAAAACGGCCAAAATCGATATGACTTAGGGCGTGAGAAATTTTTAGAGAAGTCCTGGGAATGGAAGGAAGAATATGCGGATTTTATTCGCAAACAATGGGAGAAGTTAGGTCTTGGACTTGATTATTCAAGAGAAAGATTTACGTTGGATGAAGGACTGTCCAAAGCGGTGCGCGAAGTTTTCGTCAAACTTTATGAAAAAGGATTAATTTATCGCGGGGAATATATTATTAATTGGGATCCAGACACGAAAACTGCTCTTTCTGATATTGAGGTAATTTATGAGGAAGTGGAAGGTAAGTTTTATCACATACGCTACCCTATCAAAGATAGTGAAGAAATGATTGAAATCGCGACAACTCGTCCTGAAACGATGCTCGGGGATACTGCAGTTGCTGTACATCCCGATGATGAGCGTTATCAACATCTCATCGGAAAAACGGTAATTTTACCAATTGTGGGAAGAGAAATTGAAATTGTAGCAGATGAATATGTTGATATGGAACTTGGATCAGGAGCGGTAAAAATTACTCCTGCACATGATCCGAACGACTTTGAAATAGGAAACCGACATGATTTAGAGCGTATTCTTGTCATGAATGAAGATGGAACAATGAATAAAAATGCTGGGAAATATGAAGGCCTTGATCGATTTGAATGCAGGAAACAAATTGTAAGTGACCTACAAGAGCAAGGCATTTTATTTAATATCGAAGAACGATCTCATCAAGTTGGACATTCTGAGAGAAGTGGGGCAGTCGTGGAGCCTTATCTTTCCACGCAGTGGTTTGTGAAAATGCAGCCTCTTGCCGATGCCGCGATGGAATTACAGCAATCAGATGAGAAAGTTAACTTTGTTCCCGAACGTTTTGAGCAGACGTATATGCACTGGATGGAAAACATCCGTGACTGGTGTATTTCAAGACAGCTATGGTGGGGGCACCGAATTCCCGCCTGGTATCATAAAGAAACAAATGAAGTTTATGTAGGAATGGAAGCGCCAGAAGATATTGAAAACTGGAAGCAAGATGAAGATGTACTTGATACATGGTTCTCATCTGCTTTATGGCCATTTTCTACGATGGGTTGGCCAGATATAGAAACGGAAGATTTCAAAAGATACTTCCCTACAGATGTACTTGTAACAGGATATGATATTATTTTCTTTTGGGTTGCGCGTATGATATTTCAATCCAAAGAGTTTACAGGTCAGCG
>DATGTS010000120.1:0-6814 GCA_035301745.1 Candidatus Avamphibacillus sp. | reverse complement strand
TTGATTGGAACGAAAGGCGGCGACTCCTGGGACTGCGCGTGAATGCTCGTCCCACCGAAAAGCTTTTGCGGGAGGAAAGGCCTAGGTAAGACCCCGCAAGGCGTAGCCTGAGGAGGCTTACCAGCCGCCCGCGGAAAGCGTCCGCCTGTAGTGGAAATCAACGATATTAAACAACAAAAAAATGTTCGGATTTTAATAATTTCATTTGAATTATGAAATTGATTCAGGCAGTAATCCCCTAGCAAATAAACGGTTGTGAAGTTTGATTAGTGGATTTCTTTATATAGTTCCTTACCCAATAAGAATGGAATCTTGTGGGCGGTAACTTTTAAAAACTGTAAGATTAAAGGAAAATCAATTTCAGGTTTTGTTACGAGTAAATCGCCCCACCATTCTGTTTCATATCGACTAACCATGCTCAAATTATATAATAAAAGATAATGAATCATGATTTCAGATATGGAAATGAAACTTTCTCTGTCCGTTGGAAAATAGATTGACTGATTGGTATGAATAAAAAAAGGCCCTTCTTGTATCATAAATGGATCGGCTAAATGGAGATGGATCAAACCCTTGGATGAGAGACTCTCCAGTATGTCTGGTAAGTAGGGAGAAAGTCGATTAATAAATGCCTTTTTAGTTAAATGATAGTCGTCTAATAGATGATTTGGAAACGTTAAATGTGTTGCACCTATTGTTCCGATTTTAACAAGATGTGTTTCACCATGAAAATGAAAAAGTGGTGATATTTCTGGAATGAGACTTAATAAACGGTGCATCGTAATTTTTGAAAAAGGCATTGTTTTTTTATTAAAAAGATGTTCCATTACGTATGGGAATAGGCCTTTATACTGTACTTTAACTTCATCATTAACAAATTTATACTGCTTTTTCTTCCTTTTTCTTGTTGAAACCCCATGTGCAAGCATTGTTGTTGATTCGGGGTAATCCGGCCTTTTTGTTAATAGAACAGCTTTTAATAAATGAACCATACCATAGAAAAATAATATAGGCTGAAGAAGCGGCTCTAATTTTTGTCCGGTTTTGTAAAATTTTCTTCCATGTGCAAGATAATACATAAATGCATTACAATTTTCATAACTCTTTTTTTCTGCATCTACACCAGTCAAATTTTGATAACTGCGATATAAATACTTCTGGGCTGTTTGTTCAGAATTTAAGTATATGTAAAATGAATCAAGCTTTTTTTTATCCATTTCGTCCCTCCTCTACGTATGAAATTTTCAGAATGATTTTACTTTCGTTTTTATAACAAAATTTGATTGAAAAAATGCATAGAATCACGTATTCTAATTAACAATAGATTCACTGATTGATTTACTCTGATTAGTTTTTCCAGTTTATTATATATTATTAAAATGTGACAAAGAATATTTATAGAGTAATCAATGAGGGTAACAGGGAGGCTAAAAAATGCGTGAAGATAAATTTATTAAAGAAGGATTGACCTTTGATGATGTATTATTGGTACCTGCTAAGTCAGATGTATTACCGCGTGAAGTTAATTTAAGTACGGAATTATCACCGACGTTAAAATTAAATGCCCCATTGATTAGTGCAGGAATGGACACGGTGACTGAAGCAAAAATGGCAATATCAATGGCAAGACAGGGCGGTTTTGGTGTTATTCATAAAAATATGTCTATTGAAGAACAGGCTGAAATGGTTGACCGTGTGAAACGTTCTGAAAGTGGCGTTATAACAGATCCATTCTTTCTGACACCAGAGCATCAAGTTTATGATGCAGAATATCTCATGGGCAAATACCGAATCTCCGGGGTTCCTATTGTCAATACGGTTGATGGGAAAAAATTAGTTGGTATTTTAACAAATCGTGATTTACGTTTTATTCATGATTATTCTATTCAAATTTCCGAAGTGATGACAAATGAAAATTTGATTACAGGTTCTGTTGGGACAACCCTTAAAGAAGCAGAAGAAATCATGCAGCGTCATAAAATTGAAAAGCTTCCTCTTGTAGACGATAATAATGTTTTACAAGGATTAATTACGATTAAAGACATTGAGAAAGTAATCGAATTTCCAAATGCTGCAAAAGATAGTCAAGGCCGTCTTATTGTCGGGGCTGCTGTTGGGGTTACAAATGATGCGCAGGTGCGTGTAGAAAAGTTAGTTAATGCAGGTGTAGATGTGATCGTTATTGACACAGCACACGGTCATTCCCAAGGTGTTTTGGAAAAGGTACAAGAAATTCGAAAGGCATATCCTGAGTTAAACATTATTGCAGGAAATGTTGCCACTGCTGAAGCAACAAAAGCTTTAATTGAAGCGGGTGCATCAATTGTTAAAGTTGGTATTGGTCCTGGATCCATTTGTACAACCCGTGTTGTTGCAGGTGTCGGTGTGCCACAAATAACAGCTATTTATGATTGTGCAAGAGCTGCGAAGGAATATGGTGTTCCGATTATTGCTGATGGTGGAATTAAATATTCGGGAGATATTGTGAAAGCACTAGCTTCAGGAGCTCATGCTGTTATGCTTGGTAGCTTGTTTGCTGGTGTTTCTGAAAGCCCTGGTGAAACGGAAATTTATAAAGGAAGACGATATAAAGTATATCGTGGGATGGGATCTGTCAGTGCGATGGCGGCAGGCTCAAAGGATCGTTATTTCCAAGATGCAGAAGATGCTAAAAAACTTGTACCTGAAGGGATTGAAGGACGAACTGCTTATAAAGGACCTTTAGCAGATACAGTTCATCAACTGCTAGGCGGCTTGCGCTCAGGAATGGGGTATAGCGGTTCTAAAACAATTGAACATTTGCGCGAACACACCCAATTAATCCGTATTACTAATGCTGGACTGCGTGAAAGCCACCCTCACGATGTTCAAATTACGAAAGAAGCACCAAACTATTCATTAGAGTAAACTTAAGAATATTATTAATATTTCCTATTTAGATAGGGAGGCTTCCCTATCTATTTTTTTTTATCTACATGTGATAAAATAATATGGGTTCTATAAAGTTAATGAGTGTTACAAAAGTGGAGGTAGAGAAAGTGAAAGACAAAATGAGAAGAATAGTGCCATTCTTTTTAGTAGCTTTAGTTATGATGGCATCTTTATTTGGACAAGCAAATGTGACATATGCAAAGACACTTGATCTTGATGCCCAGTCCGCAATCTTGGTTGATGCTGATACAGGAAAAGTTTTATTTGCTAAAAATCCGGACGAAGTCTTACCTCCAGCTAGTATGACTAAAATGATGACGGAATACCTTGTTTGGGAAGCGGTAGAGTCGGGTCAAATCAGCTGGGACACAACAACAGAAATTAGTGACTACGCTTACGAACTTTCAAAAAATAATGCTTTCTCCGGTGTAGGTTTACGTCAAAATAAAGAATATACTGTACGTGATTTGTATGAAGCAATGGCAATCAATTCAGACAATGCAACAACTGTTGCTCTCGCTGAATTAATTGCAGGGTCTGAAGGCGAATTTGTGAAAATGATGAATGAAAAAGCAGCTGAAATGGGATTGACAGATTATGAATTTGTCAACGCATCAGGGCTTGATAACGAGTCATTAGGTGATAATTATCCAGAAGGAACAGAGCCTGATGCGACGAATCTCTTATCTGCACGTTCTACTGCTTTATTAGCCTTTCACTTAGTCAATGATTACCCAGAGGCATTAGAAATTTCAAGCATTCCTGAAACTGAATTTGATGAGCAACAAATTCGAAACTGGAATTGGATGCTTAAACATGATGCTAGTTTTTTAGAGCAATTTTATTATGAGGGTGTCGACGGTTTAAAAACGGGTTATACAGAATTAGCGGGAAATAACTTTACAGGAACTGCAATTCGTGATAATCAACGTCTAATTACTGTTGTGATGAATACAGACAGCCGTGAGTCCCGTTTTGAGGAAACAGCTAAACTTCTTGATTATGGATTTAATAATTTTAAGAAAGAAGAACTATTTAAAGAAGGTTTTCAACTTCAAGACATGTCAACTCTTCCTGTTGCCAAAGGGAAAGAAGATAAAGTGGAAATTGCAACTGAACAAGCAATAAGTACGATACTTAAAAACGGTGAAGACGAAAAGTATAGTATTGAATATACAATTGATAAGGATAAGCTGAATAAAGACGGTGAACTTGTTGCACCAATTGTAAAGGGAGAAGTAATTGGTACAGCCGAGCTTGTCTATGACGGGGAAGAAGAAGGTTATATTTTTAGTGATGAAAGTAAATCACAAAAAGTAAACCTTATAACAACAAATGAAGTAGAAAAGAAAAATTGGTTTATGTTAACTATTGGTGCTATTGGAGACTTTTTTGCAAACTTATTTTCATCTATTGTTGATACAATAAAAGGATGGTTTTAAATAAGATTTTAATTGATATAGGGTTTGTGTAAGTAAACTTTTGGGGGGCGAGGTTTTGAGTAACGAGAAAGTAGATTTTAGAAATGGCGGCGTCATTATGGATGTTGTCAATGCAGAACAAGCAAAAGTAGCTGAAGCAGCTGGGGCAGTGGCTGTTATGGCTCTTGAGCGAGTACCATCTGATATTCGAGCAGCAGGCGGGGTAGCGAGGATGGCTGACCCAAGTATTATAGAAGAAGTGATGAATGCCGTTTCTATTCCTGTAATGGCTAAAGCACGCATTGGCCATATTGTTGAGGCACGTGTGTTGGAGGCAATGGGTGTAGACTATATTGATGAAAGTGAAGTATTAACACCTGCAGATGATATTTTTCATTTAAGAAAGTCAGATTTTAACGTACCTTTCGTATGTGGCTGTCGAAACCTTGGAGAAGCAACACGCCGTATTGGTGAAGGAGCTTCGATGCTTCGTACAAAAGGTGAACCAGGAACAGGAAATATTGTTGAAGCGGTACGTCATCTTCGTCAGGTCCAAGGAGAGATACGTAAGCTAATTAGCATGTCAAAAGATGAAGTGATGACTTATGCTAAAGAGCTTGGTGCTCCATATGAATTATTACTTCAAATTAAAGAAGAAGGTCGCCTGCCAGTCGCTAATTTCGCAGCTGGTGGAGTAGCTACACCTAGTGATGCAGCATTAATGATGGAGCTAGGTGCAGATGGAGTTTTTGTAGGTTCAGGTATTTTTAAATCAGATAATCCAGAGAAATTTGCTAGATCAATTGTAAAAGCAACTGAAAATTATCAGGATTATATCTTGATTGCCGAGCTTTCTAAAGATCTTGGAACGGCAATGAAGGGAATCGAAATAGAATCGCTTTCTTCAGAAGAACGTATGCAAGACCGTAGTGAATAAGTACGGACGATACCTGGAAAATTGGTATAAAAGTTCTTGCAAAAGTATAGAATTTAAGCTATGATGTATCATAACTAACAGATAACTATAAAAGTAATGATAGGAAGCAGTAACAGTACTTCTTTTTAAAGAGAGTCAGTGGTTGGTGAAAACTGATAAAAGAAGCTGTGAATCCATCCTTAAACTAGTTTACGAAAAACATCATTGTTCTTAAGTAAACTCGGTGGTACCGTTAAAACTATAAGCCGGAAGAGAAGTGACTCTTCAATAAGGGTGGCAACGCGGGAAATATACTCTCGTCCCTATTTCAGGGATGGGAGTTTTTTATTGAAAAATATTATAGGAGGAATTATTCATGTTAGATATTAAGTATTTGCGCAACAATTTTGACGATGTAAAAGCAAAACTTGAACATCGTGGTGAGGATTTATCTGAATTAGATCATTTTGGTGAGCTTGACGAAAAGCGGAGGAAATTGATTGTTGAATCAGAAGAATTAAAAGCGAAAAGAAATGCAGCCTCTAAGCAAATTTCTGTCTTGAAAAAAGAAAAGAAAGACGCGGAACCAGCGATTAAAGAAATGCGTGAAGTTGGTCAGCAAATATCAGAACTTGATCGAGAGCTTAAAGAAATCGAGGAAAAGTTAAACCATATAATGCTTTCCATTCCGAATATCCCACATGAAAGTGTTCCAGTTGGAGAAGATGAAGATGATAATGTTGTTGCAAGAACATGGGGAGAGCAGACGAAATTTGACTTTGAGACGCAAGCCCATTGGGATATTGGGACAAATCTCGATATTTTAGATTTTGAAACTGCTGCGAAAGTTACAGGAAGTCGATTTGTTTTTTATAAAGGACTTGGTGCGAGACTTGAGCGTGCACTATGGAATTTTATGATGGATTTACATGCAGATGAGCATGGATATGAAGAAATGCTTCCACCATACATCGTTAACCGGGATAGCTTGGTCGGAACAGGTCAACTACCTAAGTTTGCGGAGGATGTTTTTAAGTTGGAAGATGAGGGATACTTTTTAATACCAACAGCAGAGGTACCCGTTACAAATTATTACCGTGATGTTATTTTACAAGAAGAAGATTTACCTAAGAAATATGTAGCCTTTAGTGGAAATTTCCGGTCTGAAGCGGGATCTGCAGGAAGGGATACCCGTGGCCTAATTCGTCAGCATCAGTTTAATAAAGTCGAATTGGTTCATTTTGTTAAGCCGGAAGATTCTTATGATACGTTAGAAAAATTAACAGGTCATGCTGAAAAGGTATTACAATTACTAAAACTTCCATATCGTGTAATGAGCATGTGTACAGGTGATTTAGGATTTACGGCAGCTAAAAAATATGATATTGAGGTCTGGATGCCAAATCAAAACACATACCGTGAAATTTCTTCTTGCTCTAACTTTGAAGATTTCCAGGCGAGACGTGCTAAAATTCGCTTCCGCAGGGGTAAAAATGGCAAACCAGAGTATGCACATACATTAAATGGATCTGGTCTAGCTATCGGC
>DATGTS010000119.1:0-3457 GCA_035301745.1 Candidatus Avamphibacillus sp. | reverse complement strand
GCTATCATCATTGGTTATCAGTTGGTTATTAACGTGTTTAATGTGGTTGGAACAGAAGTGGAATACGCTTTTCACTGGTGGCATGTATTGATTCCTCCGATGTGGTTTGCTGCTCCTTTCGATATACTTTTTAATGGGAATCTAGAAGCAGGAATCCTTGTGTTAAGTAGTTTAGCTATCGTTATTCCGTTACTTGCGATTACGCTTTATTATATCTTCGTGCCAGCCTTTGAACAGAATTTAGAAAAATTATTGTACAAAAAAGGGGCTGCTCAACGTAAAAAATATCCTATCAGAACGTTTTTGGGGAAAATTTTGTGTACCGCCAAAGAAGAGAAGTATTTTATTTTTGCGTATCAAATTATGGGAAAAGAACGAGAATTTAAATTAAAAGTATTTCCTAGCCTAGGCATGGCGATGGTGTTCCCATTTATATTTTTATTTATTTTCTTACAAGACAGTTCACTTGAAGCATTAAGAGGAGGACATTCCTACTTATATATGTATTTCCTTAATATATTTATTATAGTAACTGTACATATGCTACAATTTTCCAGCCAATATCGGGGTGCCTGGATCTTTGCAATCACCGGAGATGAATCCCCTAAATTAATGTATAGTGCAGCAATTAAAGCCTTTTTAGTTAAATTATACGTCCCCGTCATCTTCCTGGTTGGTGTAGGGTTCAGTTTGCTATTTTCCTGGTCGATTTGGTTGGATATATTACTTCTATTTTTAAGTGCTATTTTATTATCGGTCATGGCGTACGGTATTACAATATCCCGGCGTTATCCTTTTTCAGATGCTTTTGAGACGGTTAAAGAAGGTGGTTACACAGCGAAGTCCATTCTATTGATGTTGTTAACTATTCCTTTTCTTTTGGTTCATTATTTAAGTGCCCTACTGCCCTATGGAAAAATAACTTGGCTTATTTTATTGAGCGGAATTACTTTACTTGTTTGGAAACTTGTTTTCCGTCGTAAGAAAGAATCTAAAAAAAATTTGAAAACAAATGTCAAATCATTATAAATAGTGTATTTTTCTTTTTTGGATTGCCTTGCTGTCGTGAAACTCAGTTTTCTATCTTTAAACTACTGTTTTCTCTGTCATAAACCGTTGTAAATGCTGTCATAAAAGTGTTTTCGAGTTTTGACGAGCTAGGGAAAACAATCTATGATAGGAACTACCGAATATAAAAAAGCTGTCAATTGAGGAGGGCAGTTTCTTTATATCTGGATGAAAAGAAAGGAGGGAAGATTAGATTTACTCTAAAGACGAGCTTCTAAATATTTGTTCCACTTTTTCTCCACTCTACGATCTGCAATGGAAAATGCACAATCGCTGTTTTTATTGATTCCGTCTTTAGAGGAGTGTTTTCTACTCATATGAATGAAAGACCGATTTTATTTCTTTTGGGAGGGAAATAAAATAGAGGGTGTATATTTATGCTATCGATGGGAAAGGTAGCAAACGATAGGTAAAAGTTGAATCTGAAGCAAACTCATCTAACTGAAAGCCTGTACAACATTGTACAGGCTCTTTTTCGTCGTTAAGCTAGAAGTTGTCAAGTTGCTATTTTACAGCGGAAATCATTTATAAAAAACACCCCCTCCTTCGTACAGTCAAACTGTTCTATAAAACCGCAAATACCAAGATTTCTATCGCTGGGAAGAAAGCTCACGTATTTTTCCAATATAAGAGCAACTAAGGGATTCACTAAAATCAGTGAATCCCAAGTTTTCTAATATGACAGAATGTTACATAGGATTAACAATTTGTTTAAATGGAGGCATTTTATGAGTGTGTAAAGCGTTTTCGGGTATATAATGTGTAATAGATAAGTTGGCAGTTATAGCTGAAGGGCGTGATGGTAATTGAAACGTTTATCATACTTTGATAATGCAAAAATAATTTTAATATTTTTAGTGGTATTTGGGCATATGATCCAGCCATTTATTGACGATACGAAAGGCGTACAAGCACTTTATACTTGGATGTACACTTTCCATATGCCTGCTTTTATATTTTTGGCAGGATTTTTTGCGAAAGGTTCTGGAAACCTTCAGTTTATTGTGAAACTAGCTAAAAAATTAATTGTTCCATATATTATATTTCAAATGTTATATAGCTTTTATTTCTTCTTTATCGGTAAAGAAGATTGGCTGACTGATAGTGTGTTTTATCCACATTGGTCTTTATGGTTTTTATTCAGCTTATTCTGCTGGCATATGTTGTTGATTGCTTACAAAAAAATGCCAATGGGAATAAGTATTGCTTTAGCATTTACTGTTGGGATTCTTGTTGGGTTCTCTGACAATGTTGGACATACCTTCAGTTTATCAAGAACCTTTGTGTTCTTCCCTTATTTCCTAGTAGGATTCTGGGTGACAAAAGAACATGTTATGATTTTGAAGCAAAACATGGTGAAGTTTTTTGCGGCAGTATTTCTGGTCTTGGCGGCAGTAGCGATTTATTATCTACCGGATATCAATTCCGGTTGGTTGCTCGCCTCTAAATCATATAGTACCTTAGGTTTTGCAAGTTATGGCGGTTTTGCAAGATTGCTTGTATATGTGACTTCAACAATGATGGCAGCTAGTGTTTTAGCATGGATTCCCGAGCGCGATATGTCGATTACAAAGCTTGGTACGAGAACATTGTATGTCTATTTACTCCATGGATTTTTCATACAATTGTTCCGGGAACTCGATCTTTTCCAAGCAAACAATATATTTGAATTACTAGGCTTGGCCTTGTTATCAGCGTTGATTGTTCTTGCCTTATCAAGCAAAGTTTCTTTAACTATTGGACAGCCATTAGTGGAAGGTAGTACGAGCAAAATGAAAAAATGGCGTCAAAGAAAACAAATGGATGACAAAGAAATAAGCGCATAATAAAAAGAGCTTCTACAAAAGTAGAAGCTCTTTTTAAACAGATAAAGAGAATTGCCTGAAAACAATCAAAAGGATTAGTGCACAGGAGTAAAAAGTTAATTCCAGCTGTTCATCCCGCCTGCAACATTGTAAATCTGTTGAAATCCAGCCTTTTTAAGCATCTTAGCTGCTTGTTGACTTCTCATACCGCTTTGACAGATGAGTACAGTTTCTTTTTCCTTTGATAAGTGGTGCAGACGAGTGCGTAGCTCATGTAAAGGAATATTTTGAAATGCAATTATTTTATTTTCTTGATATTCAACAGGGGTTCGCACATCAATAAATTGTTTATCTTTATTTTTTAGCATATTTTTAAGCTCTGTACTTGTAATGTTTTGTACGCCTTTAATAGGCATCATACGGAAAGCAAAGAAGACAAATACTAAAATAATAACAACCCAGAATAAAGTATTCATGTTAAAATTCTCCTTGGATATAAGTGATATACCTACTAAGGTAAGTAAACTAAGCTAACTATAGCAAGCCGGACACTAAAAAACAATGTATTTGATTGCAATATAGTT
>DATGTS010000118.1:0-3700 GCA_035301745.1 Candidatus Avamphibacillus sp. | reverse complement strand
CTCTCAGTTAACAATTGCTCAAACAGTTATTATGGTTTCTATTGGTACATTACTTATTCAGCCTGTTGTTGGAAAAAATGTATGGTTTACGTTTCTTATTGGAGCATTAATGGTTGGAACGTTATTAATCATGGAATACCTTGAATTAAAAGGGGATCCTTTTGAAAAAATCATTACAGGGAAATCAAAAATTTTGATAGAAAATGGACAGATAAATGAAAAAAACATGAGCAAATTAAGAATGACGGTGGACCAGCTGGAAATGAAATTAAGACAGAAAAATATTTCTAAAATTAGTGATGTAAAATGGGCAACTTTAGAACCGAATGGTCAAATAGGATTTTTGTTAAAAGATGAAGCGAAACCTGCTACGAAAAAAGACGTGCAACAGTTATCTCAACAGCTAGCACTATTAAATTCTTTTTTAGCGAATCAAACGAATCAATTACAGAACAATCCACAACCTGCTGCTTCAAATAATAACAACCAAGCAAATAAACAAAAGAATCAAGAGAATATTTTTAAAGAAGTTGCAAATAATGAACACGCATCAACACCACCAAAATATCTACAATAACAAAGACAACGGAGTTATCAGTAAGATAGCTCCGTTTTTAATTTGTTTATAAATTTTTCTGAATATTATTGAATAATCCTTATAATTGCTTTATATTTAGAATAGCCTAATAATAGGAAAAAGCTTTGAGAAAAGCGGTGATATGGTGAATAAACAATTATTTTTAAAGCAATTACGGATTCAATTAAGGGGACTCCCGGAAAAAGAAATAGAAGAAATCATTCATGAATATGCGAGTTATTTTACTGAAGCAGCAGAAAGTGGTTTATCTGAAAAGGAAGCAGCACGTAATCTTGGCCATCCATTTAAAATTGCCCAAGATATTAAAGCATCCCGAAAGCATGCATTTTCTTCATCGGCATCAGGCTCTTCCCAAGCTAGATCAATCATTGTGATGATAGGACTCATTTTCTTTAATTTAATTTTCGTCCTTGGACCAGCTTTAGGGATAACTGGTGCTTTTTTTGGTATCATTTTTTCTTGTATTGTTTTAATAATTTCACCTTTCTTGGCTTTTATAAACTTGCTCGTTCAAAATGGTCACTTATTTGAATTGTTTTTTTCCATTGTCCTTTGTGGGCTTGGTATTCTTGCATTTCCTTATCTCGTGAAATTAGCTAAGAAAGGTCAAGAGTTACTTCATAGGTATATTCAATGGAACGTGCGAATGGTGAGAGGAGATGTATCATGAAGAAAGTGGCCATACTTTTAATTGTGATAGGTGTGATAGGAATGGTATTAACGGCTAAAAATTTTTTTACGCGTGAAAAAGTGGATAGTGAATTGAATTTTTCAGCGGATCGATTTGAACATGTTGTTATAGAGGGTGGAAGAGGAAACGTGCAGATTCTTCCTTCCACGTCCAGTGATATCGAAGTAATCTGGAAGGGTTCTTTATTTAACAGGGGTTCAAGGGATGACATTGTTTGGGTGGAAGAAAATGATTCGGAGCTAAAAATAAATATCGGGAAGCAACGACGATTTTTTAACATATCATTTTTTGACTTTGATTTTCTGAATCGACTGGAAGTTAGGGTTTACATGCCAGAAAAACAGTTTAACTCACTTGTCGTTAAAAGTGAGGTTGGGAATGTTAATGTTAAAGATGTTCAAGTAGATTATCTTACTGCTGAAACAGATGTGGCAAACATGACAATTGAATCAGTACATACAAAATCAATGGTAGTAGAGACAAATGTCGGTAATGTGATGCTTGAAAACATTGAAGGAAAGCTTCATGCCGAAAGTGATGTTGGAAATATAACGATTAGAAATGAACTAATTACAAATGATATGACACTTTTATCTGACGTTGGCAAAATAGAATTAACTGTACCACGTATTCCAGATAACATCACGTTTGATGCTGATTCTTCTATTGGGAATGTGAAGGTATTCGGAGATCGAGGCAGCTATATTAGCAGTGAGGCAGAGCATATCGTGTCCATGTATACAGATATAGGTAACATTACAGTTCGCGCACAAAGGTAATGATTTAGGAGGAAGTTGAATGAAGGATAGGTGGGATTAAAATGAAAGCGTTGCTAGTGATTGATGCACAAAATGTACTTATCAACGAGAAAGATTTTACCGAACAATTAACGCACATGAAAAATATTATTACGGATTTTAAGGCGAAAGATTTGCCAGTTATTTTCATGAGACATGTGGATGATATAGAAGAAAGTCCATTTTACAGAGGATCAGAAGACTCAGAAATTCATCCTTCATTTAATAATGATCCAGATTATATGATTGAAAAACAAACACCTAGTTCGTTCTTTCAAACGGAGCTTGCTAGTTTACTAGAAAAGCTAAAAGTAAGACAAGTATTTATCACAGGATTTAATACGGAATTTTGCTGCATGTTTACGGCAATAAGCGCTTTTGATCGAGGGTATGATGTGACGTTCATAGAAGATGCGACAGGGTCTGTAAATGATGAGAATACTTATGAGATGAAAGGGCTCGATATTCCAGATTTCGTTGGAACAGCTTTGCATTGGTCGAATGTAATCGAAGTGCTTATGTATGAGGAGTATGTGGAAGAGTACAAAGGGAGTTTGTAGGAAATTAAAGACGTTGAGTATGGTTTTCATTAATTAAAAATCCTATCCAGGAGTAGTTAAACTCTTGGATAGGATTTTTCTTTTCTACTGTTTCTTAAAGTTCACTTTCGTCAATAAGCTCACTTTCATCAATTGCTGATTCTTTTACTTCTTCCGGAACTTCGATTGGGTCAGTCTCATTAATGCTTACATATTCAGCTTCTATGGTCTGATTAATATTGCTAGATTCGCCTTCAACTTCTAGATCCATATCCATATCCATTTTAAAATTCATGAGGTCAAATGTTTCTTTATCTAGGTACATTTCATAGGACATATTATTAATGTCCATTTGTTCAAAAACATCTAAACCTTCTTCAGCCATACCTTCCGCTATTTCAGGTGGCATTGATTCTTTAGCCATTTCTCTCATTACTGAAGTGAATTCCTCGCCATCCGCAGTTAATTTTAAAATGAATTCATCTTCTGTTTGCTCAAAGTCAAAGTCGGATACGAACTCTTGGAACATTTTCAATTGTTCTGCCGGATCTTGCTGATTTGTTAAATCGCCAAGGTCTCCCATGAAAGATGCATCCATTTTAATCCACTCATCTAACTGTTCTTCATATAAATAGAAATCTTCTTCTGTTACATACATTTCCATATTGGATGCAATTTCTTCATCATCTAAGAGCATCGTGGTTTGTGCTGATTGATACATCGTAAGTGGGTCCACTGTCATTTCGGTATTTGCTTCAATATTGGAATGAATTGTTTCACTTCCGTCAGGTGAATTAATTTCTTGCTCTATATTCATGAGCATTTCAACACTTTCCATTGCTTCGGACGCTTTTAATGCTTCCTCATAGACTTCCTGTGCTGTCATTTCGCTAACACTATCGTCTTCCTCTTCTTCCTCATTTTCTTCATCCGTAGTTGCTTCCTCTTCAACATCTTCTTCGGCATCAGCTTCATCTACTGGCTCTGCAGTATCATTACATGCTGTAAGTCCAATTGCTAAAATCGTTAATAATAGGATATTAAGCCATTTTTTCAAATTCCCTCATCCCTTCTG
>DATGTS010000117.1:0-5593 GCA_035301745.1 Candidatus Avamphibacillus sp. | reverse complement strand
TGGGATACACAAGCTGACGTATAAAGAAATTGGTGAGAGAACAAGGGCTCTTTCCAGTGCTTTAGAAAAACTTGGTGTGAAAAAGGGTGACCGTGTTGGTACGCTTGCCTGGAATCATCATCGTCATTTAGAAGCTTATTTTGCGATTCCTTCAATGGGAGCAGTCCTGCATACAATAAATATTCGCCTGCCAGAAGAACACCTCATTCATATTATCAATCATGCAGAAGATAAAGTTTTATTAATTGATCCAGACCTTTTGCCATTAGTTGAAAAAATTGTAGATAAAATTGATTCTGTAAAAGCTTTTATTGTGATGGGAGAAGATTATTCCATACCTAAGTCAACATTAGACCCACTTTATTCCTATGAGCAACTAGTGGCTGAAGGAGACCAAACTTACGAGTACACTGTAGAATTAGATGAAAATGATCCAGTAGGAATGTGCTATACCTCTGCAACAACAGGGAAACCTAAAGGTGTTGTATATTCTCATCGGGGGATTGTCCTTCATAGTATGTCTTTTAGTATGGTTGATACCGCGGCACTGTCCGAATCGGATGTAGCGATGCCAGTTGTGCCAATGTTTCATGTGAATGCATGGGGGATGCCGTTTGGAGCAACATGGCTAGGTTCCACCCAAGTTCTCCCAGGACCAATGGCAACTCCTAAAATTCTTGCTGAACTAATTGAAACCTATAAAGTATCCGCAACTGCTGGAGTACCAACTATTTGGCTAGGTGTATTAAAGGAAATAGAGACAAATACGTATGACTTATCGAGTTTACGCTCCATTCTTTGCGGTGGATCCGCTGCACCAGAAGGACTCATTCGCGCGTTTGAAGAAAAACATGGTATTCCGTTTATCCATGCATATGGGATGACAGAAACAACGCCACTTGTGACATTAGCCAGACTTAAAAGTTACCAGACTGATTTACCTGCTGAAGAACGAATGGCAATTAGAAAGAAACAAGGAATGGTTGTCCCAGGCCTTGATATTAAAGTTGTTAATGAAGATGGGGAAGTAAAACCTAATGGTGAAGATATGGGGGAACTTCTCATTCGTGGTCCATGGATTGCCGATGAATATTATAAGGATGAAGAGAGAAGTAAGGAAGCGTTTCGTGATGGGTGGTTGCATACAGGAGATGTTGTCACAATTGATGAGGAAGGAAATATTGAAATTGTCGATCGGACGAAAGATTTAATCAAAAGTGGAGGAGAATGGATTTCTTCTGTGGAGTTAGAAAATGCTTTAATGGGTCATGATGGTATTTTTGAAGCGGCAGTCGTATTTGTTCCACACCCGGAGTGGCAAGAACGCCCCGTTGCCTGTGTTGTGTTACATGAGGGAGTAGAACTTTCGGAAGATGAAATTATAGACTTTTTAAAACCAAAATTTGTTAAATGGTGGTTGCCTGACGAGGTTATTTTTATGGAGGAAATTCCGAAAACTTCCGTTGGGAAATTTTTAAAACGTTCCTTGCGTGAACAGGTGCGTGTGCATTATTCAGTGGGGGAGTAAATTAAACTTAAGAAGGGTGCAGAAACGCTCACCGCGTACTGCACCTTCTTAAATTATGCTTATTTACGGAAGGATATTAAAAAATGTTATAATACACAGTAGATGTTACCTGCGTCAAGCCCTAAATGGGGGTTTTTTAGAAGGAGATGATATTTATTATATAATAGATGAAACTTTTTGAACATTTGAACGTAAACTAATGTAAGAACATATAAAGAGGTGAGGGGATTATGCAATTACATTGGTATGATTGGATTACACCAACGACTCCATTTGCTGCCGTTTTTATCGGTGCTCTCTTTATCTTATTTCTTGCATTAATTGTCTGGCAAGACTCAAGAAGTTTCAAAACAACAGGTGTCGTTATTTTAGTCGGATTTGGGATCCTTTTTATCAGTGTAGCTGTTTTAACCAATGTCGGGTTTTATGGATAGCTAATTGCTGTCGTTTTGTGTAAAAGAATATAAGGATACTTATATAATTTAATAAGCATATATACATACTCACTGTAATGGGCTACTTTTATTTTTATAATTATTTGTGAAATATTTCTCATATCTCATACAATAATAATTACGCTTATAAAAAATTAATGATATAGTATTAAGTAAAGGATACAAAAAATCCATCCCGTTAAAGGATACGAAATATGTTGGAGGTTATTTTATGTTCGCAACCAATGATAGCTTAGCACTACACACGGATTTATATCAAATTAATATGGCGGAAACTTACTGGGCAGATGGTGTACACAATCGAAGGGCAGTATTTGATTTATATTTTAGAAATATGCCTTTTAACAATGGATATGCTATTTTCGCAGGGTTAGAACGTATCATCGATTATGTGAAAAATTTTAAATTTCATGAGTCTGATTTAGCTTATTTAAAGGATGAGTTGGGATACAATGAAGATTTTTTGGAGTATTTAAGTACTGTCCGATTTACGGGAAACATAAAATCTGTTTGTGAGGGAGAAGTTGTTTTTGGGAATGAACCATTACTACGGGTCGAAGCCCCACTGGCAGAAGCCCAGCTACTCGAGACAGCTTTACTCAACATTGTGAACTATCAAACATTAATTGCAACTAAAGCGGCCAGGATAAGGCATATTGTTGGAGATGATCCCCTAATGGAATTTGGTACGAGACGAGCTCAAGAGATGGACGCAGCACTATGGGGGACACGTGCCGCTTATATTGGTGGATTTAACTCAACAAGTAATGTACGAGCTGGGAAATTATTTGGTATACCTGTTTCTGGAACACATGCCCATTCAATGATTCAAGCATATAAAGATGAGTATATCGCCTTCAAAAAATATGCCGAAAGACATAGAGACTGTGTATTTTTAGTGGATACGTATGACACGTTGAAGTCCGGTGTTCCTAATGCCATTAAAGTAGCAAAGGAACTTGGTGAGCAAATTAATTTCCTTGGCATTCGATTGGATAGTGGCGATATGGCCTATCTTTCCAAAAAAGCACGAAAAATGCTAGATGATGCCGGGTTTACGGAAGCGAAAATTTATGCTTCTAATAATCTAGATGAAGAGACTATTTCTAGTTTACAAAGCCAAGGTGCAGAAATTGATGTATGGGGTGTCGGTACGAAATTAATTACAGCTTATGACCAACCAGCTTTAGGTGCTGTCTATAAGATTGTTTCAATTGAAAATAGTGATGGGAAAATGGAAGACACAATCAAAATTTCCGCTAATCCAGAAAAAATGACAACTCCAGGAAAGAAAAAACTATATCGAATTATTAGTAAAAGGGACTATCACTCTGAAGGGGATTATATTACGATGGAAGATGAAGATCCGAATGAAGAAGAAGAGATAAATATGTTCCATCCGATTCATACATATATAAGTAAGATAGTTTCTGATTTCAAAGCTAAAAATTTACATCATGATATTTTTGAAAATGGAAAATTAGTATATGAATCTCCAGGTTTAGATGAAATGCAAAATTATGCTTATGACCAACTTGGGTTGTTATGGGAAGAATATAAACGTACGATCCGTCCTGAAAAATACCCCGTTGATTTAAGTGAAAAAACATGGAATAACAGAATGAAAAACATTCGGGAAGTGCACGAAAGTGTTAAGAAATTAAAATAAAGAAACCCCCACAGAATATAGTTTCACTTTATACCAGTTCGTATTTCACTCCTAAGGTGGAGGTGGACTGGTATTTTTATTTCAATGAAATAAAATTGGCATTGTTCAACTATTTATT
This sequence comes from Candidatus Avamphibacillus sp., assembly GCA_035301745.1. GTDB lineage: Bacteria > Bacillota > Bacilli > Bacillales > Amphibacillaceae > MSJ-26. The sequence continues at coordinate 1,823 of DATGTS010000117.1, read as the reverse complement.
GAAAAAAGTTAAGAAAAGGAATATAATGTTAAATCAACTTATACATTGTATATTATGCGAATGTATGAGTAATTACGACCTTTTTTGGTTTAATAGAGTTGTAATCCTTTCTAGAAAGGGATGAACACTTTTAATAACCTAGATGTCACGGGGAAAATTTTGAGGTGTTGAGCTTGAGTAAAATTATTGTAAGCCGTTCGATTACATGTTTGTTAAATAGTACATTATCTTCCTTGCAAACGGTTATTCTTATTCCCCATACAATTAAAAAACCTACATTATTAAAAGAAAAACATTTTGAGTGTAAGTTTGGGGTATCTATTAGAATTGTAGGTGATATTAAAGGAAAGTTAGTGATGACAGGGGAACCAGCAAACCTCGGGTTTATTGGAGAGGAAATATTCGGCACACCTATTCAGCCAGAGATGCTCCCATCCTTTACAGGTGAATTAGCTAATATCCTAGCTGGACGACTGTCTGAATATATTAAAGAAGATGGTGTGGTGATTAATATTTCTTCACCAACCATCATGGAAGAGGGGACCATGCTATCAGGTTATAAGCAAGGTTTGAATGTTCCCGTACTGTTTCCAGACAACTTGGAATTTGAAATATATTTATTGCTTGATTAGAGGAAATAAAATTCATAAGGATATTACTGTCACTTAATCTACGATAAATAAAAAGATCCACTAAGACTTGAAATGCATAGTGGATCTTTTCGTTATTATCGGGATGACAGGACTTGAACCTGCGACCCCTGGCACCCCATGCCAGTGCTCTACCAAGCTGAGCCACATCCCGATAGATTATTCACGTAATTTCTTTGATTGCTATTTTCATTATAATACGACATCAGCTATTATTCAATAAAGTTACTATATTAATGAATAACATGTTTTTAAAACCCAATTATTAATTTAAATGTTGTTCGTTTATCTCTGAGTATGAATTGTATCTAATTTGTGGTGGAAGTCTTCTATTTTTTTAAATTGATTATCGTTTGGAGGTGTATCATTTTTTGTCCATGATTGTATGTAGGTTGTAAATTGAGAAATTATGTTAACAGCCTCCTCAGCAGGTATAAGGCTTGACGTACTTTTCTTATCAAGCATTTCGAGTTGTTTAATTGTATTTTCACTGTGTGTTCTGGCATTGTTTAGTATTAAGTTAAAGTAGTAGGTTGAGATTCTACCATTATCAATCAAGTCACTTATTTCATCAGCATTGTTATTAATATCATTTACTATACCATTTGTAATTTCATCGAGTTCATTTAACTTCTCTTTAACATCAGCCTCAAGAAAATCCGTATCAATAAATCCAGTATGGTCTTCAAATGATTCAACAGAATGCTTGATGTTTTTAAGAATTTCAATATATTCTTTAATAAATACATTGAAAAAATGAATGGCATTCTTATGCAAGGTGATGAAATATTTATAATGGGTTTTTTCAATCTCACCAGGAAGCATTTCGAAATAAATGAGGTTATTTATTTCATCACTCAGCGCAAGTATTTGTTTTTGTTCTTCTTCTTTCTTTTGAATAAGAGTACGAAGTCCATCAACAATTTCTGATACCTTAACTATTTTCATTTAGTTGACTCCTTATTTGTATAGTGATTAAAGGAAAGATAAGTGCGTTTAACAAGTTAGTTATTTAATCTTTTTTTACTTTTGTCTGAATTTTTTCCTCTATATTTAAAAGTGATTTTTTGTATTCCTCTAAAGCCCGGTAATATGTTTCTTCGATAGATGTAATTTTTTCAAGGAAATGAAGTGTAGAAATGGAGAATTTTACGTTTGTATGGTCTGTAGGTA
>DATGTS010000116.1:0-3300 GCA_035301745.1 Candidatus Avamphibacillus sp. | reverse complement strand
GAAGGAATAATGATAAATAAAAGGGGAGAGAAACATGTCACAGGAAAAAATTAAATGTGCAATTATTGGTTCAGGTAACATTGGAACAGACCTTATGTATAAGTTAATGAGAAGTGAGAAGCTAGAAGTAACAGCATTAATAGGTATAGTTCCGGAATCAAAAGGGCTCCAAGAAGCACGCGAGAATGGGGTGAAAGCTATTGACACCGGTATTGACGGATTGATAGAAGATCCTGATCTTGCGGACATCGTGTTTGAGGCTACCTCTGCAAAAGCGCATGCTCACAATGCCCCAATTTTAAAGGAAATGGGTAAAAAGACAATCGATTTAACGCCGGCTGCAGTTGGTCCTTTCTTAGTGCCTTCTGTGAACTTGAAAGAAGAAGAGATTCCACACTTAGATAATGTGAATATGGTTACTTGTGGTGGTCAGGCAACGATACCTATGGTAAAGGCTATCTCTGACGTACTTGAAGTGAACTATGCAGAAATTGTTGCATCCATATCCAGTAAAAGTGCTGGTCCGGGAACGCGACAAAATATCGATGAATTTACGGTAACGACAGCAAATGCACTGAAAGAGGTAGGCGGAGCAAAAGAGTCAAAAGCAATTATAACGCTTAACCCGGCTGATCCACCGATTTTGATGAGAAATACAATATTTGTGCAAACAGCAGAAAATGCAGAGTCATATAAAAATGAGATTATTGCATCCTTAGAGTCTATGCTTGAAACAGTACAAGGTTATGTAAAAGGATATCGCTTTAAAGCAGATCCTGTAGTGAAAGGAAATGTAGTTACTGTTTCTGTAGAGGTCGAAGGAAATGGAGATTTCTTGCCGAAATATGCTGGAAACTTAGATATTATAACTTCTGCAGCTGTTAAAACGGGTGAAATTATGGCGGAAAGCTTATTGAAGGGAGAGGCAGTTAAATGAGCAGAGAAAAAGTGATTTTTAATGATGTAACATTGCGGGACGGAATGCATGCCATTCGTCACCAGTATTCAACTGAACAAATTGCTGAACTGACAAAGTTAATTGATGAATCAGGTGTAGATATTATTGAAGCAACGCATGGGGACGGATTAGGTGGAAGTTCCCTTCAATATGGTTTTTCCAAAGAGACAGAAGAAGATATAATTAAAACTACGGTTGCGAATGCGAAAAACGCAAAAGTAGGCGTACTATTATTACCAGGTGTCGGTACCATTGAACATTTGGAAAGAGCGCATAACTGGGGGGCGCAAGTAGTACGTATAGCGACACACTGTACAGAGGCGGATGTGTCCGAGCAGCATATTAAAAAAGCTGTAGATTTAGGAATGGATACAGTTGGGTTTCTGATGATGTCATCACGTACTACTCCTAAAAATCTGCTTGAAGAAGCAAAGAAAATGGAGTCTTACGGAGCAGGGACGATCTATGTTGTCGACTCTGCCGGGGCATTAACCATGGATGATACACGCAAAAGAATGTCATTATTTAAAGAAAATTTAAGTACAGCTGTCGGTTTCCATGGACACAATAATTTATCACTTGGGGTGGCTAATTCCATTGTCGCTCTTGAAGAAGGAGCAGATCGAGTAGATACAAGTCTTGCTGGCATGGGAGCAGGGGCTGGAAATACAGCAACAGAGCAACTGGTTGCAGTAATGGATAGAATGGGAATACCTCATAACGTAGATCTATACAAGGCGATGGATGCTGCGGAGAATGTCATGAAACCAATGATGGAACGACCGGTGCAAATTGACCGTTTGAGTTTAACTCTTGGGTATACAGGCGTTTACTCCAGCTTCTTATTGTTTGCAGAACGAGCCGGAAAAGAATATGGTGTTGACGCTCGTGATATTTTGACGAAAATTGCAGAGATGGGTGCTGTTGGCGGTCAGGAAGATTGGATTATTGGGGTAGCGCAGGAGTTGGCGAAAGAACAGAAGCAATTAGTATAGTAGTTTTTATGAAGATCAAAGCGGCTGAAGTTGCTTTGATCTTTTTGTGGTTGTACAGTTATCCTTTTCTTATGGAAGGAATCTTGGAAGAAATAAGTTCATCGTAACTAAAATATATCTGTCTACGATTGTTGATTTTCCTTCTCAAGAAGCTTATGATCTTTTTCCTAAATGGTCACGCGATAAATAGATTATTGTTCGGGAAAAATGAACAAGGATCAAAACATTATATAAGCAGTTGTATAGCCAGTCATTTATTAGTGAGCTCCGTTAAGTATTTTGTACAATAAATAAAGATGCACTCACCGGTACTAAAAAAGATGAGTGCATTTATTATGCAGTTATCCTTTCGATCCCACTGTAATATGGTGTTCAAAGTACACAGGAATCAGCGCTATCTCAACACCTTTCCAACATCTTAACCAACTCCTCCAACACCACCGGCATCTCCTCAAATGCACTCCCCACATGCAATCGCTCCGTCCGTTTATGCGCATCCTTACCAAACGGACCTATATTCACCACCGGCGCGTTCAATTTCTCCATTTCTTTAAAAGGAATCGAGTAACTATCCCCCCATACAGGCGTGTTCTTTTCAAATGTGACCCAACCATCATTAGAATCCGTATAGTTCACATAACTTAAATCACAAATGCCATTAAAATAATGAATTCTTTCTATGGCTAAGCCCAATTTTTCTAATGCCTTTTCTGATACAAAACTCGTACAAGCTTCAATTAGCTCATTCCCGGTAGAATTGACTGCAGGATAATAGGGTGGCGCAAATAAAATGACCATGGCTGGTGCTAATTCCTGGCATTGTATCATTAACCTATCAGTAATTCTGAGGCATTTCTCCCGTTCATCCCAGTCGTCCTGAAAGTAGATATCCGCTTTTACAGCATCTACAAATTCACTGCCAAATTTTGATGTTGCGTATACCAGTAAATCTTGATAACGGATTACGCTCACTTTTCCGATTGGGCTGACATTGTTTTTCTCACAAACTTTATAGTAGGATTCATTACATTTATCGGCCGCTACATTCGCAACACGCTCAAATTGGTCAAAGACATCTGCAGCAGTTTGTTCCATCACAAAAACATTATAGAGTGCTGCAGATCGGTACGGTGTTTGCGTAGAATATTCAAAGCGCAAATCCTTTTGTTGTAGTGTAACCGGAAGTGGGGTTGTTTCGCCCAAGACGGTTTCCTGGAAGTCAGCATTCCATTCCATTTCCTGGGTTAAAAAGGAAGCAATATAAGGGGAGGTCAGTCCACTCAATGGTTCCCCTGCATGTGTTTCTTTCCCGTAAAAAAGTGCTGCTGGCATTATTTTACCAATTGT